>JBFLXS010000271.1:0-2344 GCA_040755795.1 bacterium
TTTATCTGGGAAAATGATAAAATTATAAAATCAAGGGATTTTTATCTTTATACTATAAAAGAAAGGGAGAGTGAACTAATATCTTTTGTCCATTCACTTTCTCAAAGTAGAAAACTTGACCGATAGAGGGTGCGTGTAAAATTTATGGGTAACTATTTAACCGTCTGAAGTAACGGTTAAATCAATTGAAAATCACAAAATTCCAAATCACAAATACCAAATTACAAATAAATTTCAATGACCAAAATTCAAAATTCCAAATAATACAGGAAGAAGATTTTTCCTTCAATTATTGAAAAATCTAAATAAATTCCTCTCGTTGTCATATAATCTTTGGAATTTGAAACTTATTTGGAAATTGGAATTTGGAATTTATTTGAGATTTGGTGCTTGGAATTTGTAATTTTCGCATTGAATTTCATCTATTTCTTTATATCGGCAAAAAGATGAATATTCCTCAATATTTTTTACCCACAAATTTTACATACACCCACCGATAGAAAATAAGTTGACAGGGGAATAGGTTGATAAGGCAGAAACTTGTTTTCTTGTTTCTTTAAAAGGAGGAATTATGCCAAAACTTGGAGTAAATGTTGACCATGTGGCAACAGTCAGACAGGCACGAAAAGTTAAAGAACCGGACCCAATTATTGCCGCAATGATTGCCGAACTCGCTGGTGCGGATTCTATTGTCGTCCATTTAAGAGAAGATAGAAGGCATATTCAGGAACGCGATGTGCGAGTTTTACGCGAGATAATTACGACTAAGCTAAACTTAGAAATGGCCTCTACAGACGCTATGGTAAAATTTGCCCTATCTTTAAAACCTGACCAGGCAACTTTAGTTCCCGAGCGCCGTGAAGAATTAACCACCGAAGGTGGTTTAAATGTTATTGAAAATAAAGAGAATTTAGCCTCAGCCGTTAATTTATTACAAGATGCGGGAATTGTTGTCAGTTTATTTGTTGACCCGGATATTTCACAGATTAAAACCTCCTCAAAGATAAATGTTACTGCGATAGAATTACATACTGGAAACTATGCTAATGCTACCAGTCCTCAACAGGCTCAAGAAGAATTAGAAAAATTAGAGGATGCCGCTTCTTTTGCCATAAAACAAGGTTTAGTCGTCAATGTTGGTCATGGGTTGAATTATCAAAATGTTATACCAATCGCTTCCATTCACGGAATAAATGAACTGAACATAGGACATTCAATCATTGCCCGGGCGATTTTAGTTGGGATGGACGAGGCAGTAAGAGAGATGTTGGAACTTGTAAGGAGATAGAGACAAAAAATGTTAAAACCAGAAGATTTCTTTGATTTGTCTCATTTTGGACATAAAGCAATATTTGAAGATGTAGAGTATGTTTGGGAAGTATTGAAGAAAATCGAAACTTACATTAAGCAGGTGATTAAACCGCAGATTTCAGGCACAATTATGGATGGTGCGTTTTTAATCGGCGATAATATCCAGATTGGAGAAGGAACAGTAGTCGAACCAGGTGCTTTTATTGCTGAACCTACCATTATTGGCAAAAATACACAGATTAGACAGGGGGCTTATGTCCGCGGGAGTGTTATTGTTGGAGATGAATGTGTCGTTGGTCATACGACCGAAATGAAGAATGCGATTATGTTAAATAAGGCTAAAGCAGGTCATTTTGCCTATATTGGCGATTCTATTTTAGGAAATGAGGTTAATTTAGGGGCAGGAACTAAACTGGCTAACTTTAAATTTGAAAATCTCTCATCCACCGTAGATGTAAGGTGTAACGATAAAATTTACAAAACAGGATTGAGAAAATTCGGTGCTATCTTAGGAGATAAAACCGAAACAGGTTGTAATTCAGTGATGACACCAGGTACTCTTTTAGGACCTAAATCCATTGTCTATCCTAATACTACCGTTAAAGGTTATTATCCTGCTCATTCCATTATAAAATTAAGACAAAATTTAGAAGTAATTATTCAGCCACTGATTAGCACGGATAAATAAATATACTCCAGTGGGGTATAAATTGTGATTATTTAAACTAATCGGTAATCAGGTAATCGGTAATCAGGTAATCAGTAATCGGTAATTTGAGATAGCAGGCTACTGCTTGCTCTTTACCGATAACCTGATAACCGATAACCTGAGTTGATAGTAACAGGAAATCACAAAATATGCTTCTCTAAAGTATAGATAGCAGAAGACAGAGGTCAGAAGACAATAGTTAGTGTGGTGTTGAGTAAGTTTTGCACGGCGTATCATCAGATTTCATAACCTGCAAACGGATAATTGGTAACGGGTTAAATAGTTTCGTCCTGGGATCAGCCAAACGGTATTTAATTACCAGTT
>JBFLXS010000271.1:2444-5487 GCA_040755795.1 bacterium
AGTTAGTGTGGTGTTGAGTAAGTTTTGCACGGCGTATCATCAGATTTCATAACCTGCAAACGGATAATTGGTAACGGGTTAAATAGTTTCGTCCTGGGATCAGCCAAACGGTATTTAATTACCAGTTACCAGAATCAAATTCCGTGCGTTATTTGTTCAACACGACATTAGAAGATAGATGAGAACGGAGATTCGCAAAATTAGAGGGAGGTAAAGATAATGGGAAAAATTATGGTAAGGATGAGAATAAGAAACCTTTTTGATGAAGTAAGGGCAAAGAGTGGACTAATTAAAGAGGAGGAAGTCAGGGATATTACGGTTAATAATGCCCTGGTTGATACAGGGGCAACAATGCTTTCTCTACCTATAACCCTTATTGAGGAATTGGGGCTTGAACAATCTGGAACAAGAGAGGTTAGAACAGCAAATGGTATGGTTACAAGAAGGGTCTTTAGTGAAGTAAGAGCTGAAATTCAAGGAAGAGAAGGAGGATTTCAGGTTTTAGAGCTGCCAGTAGATGTTGTGCCTCTGGTTGGTCAGATTGTCCTGGAGCAGCTTGACTTATACCCTGACCCCCAGAATCAAAGACTTACTGGAAGACCAGATGCCCCTGACCATATGGTGGTGGAATGCTATCTATCTTGAGGATTTCTTCCTGTTTAGAGCAAAATATTTGCAAACTCAATTTATTTGGGTATAGTTACAAAGGGGGTAACCGTTCAGGATATAGCCACAGAGTCACAGAGAACACAGAGGGAATATATAACCACGAATGAACACAAATACAAAAAGATTCGACCTGTGCGATTAGGTTATATAGCGGTTATTAACTGGAAGTTTACAAGGATAATACCCATAGCCATGAGAATAATCGTTCCGTTAGGAACATAATATCGGTAGGAATAGATAGACAAATCAATCAGTTCCGGAGGAACGATATATTGGTAGAAAATTTAATTCTAAGTAAAGTTTTGAATAATAACTGTTATAGACTGCCAATTTGAGTTCCTCCCGCTGATGGAAGCTGAAATCTCCCCCGCTGGCGGGGGATTAAGGAAGTGGAAGTTAGAAGAAGAAAAGCCCTTCAGTCTTCAGTCTGATTACAGACATGGATACCCAACACGCCTCACCAATTTTTCCGTATTTCATCCGTGTCCATCTGTGGCTGAATAGTTACGATTTGGTTTATAATTCCTCGTGCCCTTCCGGGGCACCCACTTGTGGGTCGTTCGTGGTTTTAAAAGATGTGAGGAAGGTTAATCTAACCGCACAGGTCGAAAAGATTTGTAGTGCGAGGCGTTAGATTCGCTTCTGGCAAGCCAAAAGGCGAACTTAAAGGTTCGCACTACATTTATGGGATGTTAGAGGTTAATTCGTATCCATTTGTGACTAATTTCCTTAATTCTCTGTGAACTCTGTGTCTCTGTGGCTGAACGCTTACCAAAGGGGATTATTTGTTATGTCAGGATTATTTGGTACCGACGGGATACGGGGCGTGGCTAATCAGTATCCTATGACTGGACAATTTGCCGTCCAACTGGGATTTGCCGCCACCAGGAAACTTTCACAAAGAGAAAAAGCAAAAATAGTTGTGGGAAAAGACACACGCGTTTCTTCAGATATGCTTGAGGCAGGTTTAATTGCTGGAATTACATCCGCAGGTGGCGATGTCCTGAAAGTAGGCATTCTTCCTACCCCGGCAATTGCCTATCTAACAAAATCATTATCTGCCTGTGCGGGCATTGTTATCTCTGCTTCTCATAACCCATTTCAGGATAATGGAATTAAATTCTTTGGCCCGGATGGGCTGAAACTTAAAGATGAAATAGAAAACGAAATAGAAAATGCCTTATCAGAAGATTTCAACTATCCACCCGCAGAAAATATTGGTCGAGTTATCGAAATAAAAGATGCAAATACCCAATACTTAAATTTTGTAAAAGAAATGGCAGGTGATTCATTATCTCTTAAGGGAATGAAAGTGGTTATTGATTGTGCCAATGGAGCGACAAGTTTTATCGCACCAACCTTATTTCAAGAAATAAAGGCAGGGGTTATTTCCTTGAACTATCAGCCTGATGGGAAAAATATTAATTTTGATTGTGGCTCACTTCATCCAGAAAAAGCCGCCCAAATGGTAAAAAATCAAAATGCCTCAATCGGTCTTTGTTTTGATGGGGATGGAGATAGGGTAATTGCCATAGATGAAGAAGGAAAAATCGTGGATGGCGATTTTATAATGGCTATCTGCGCCAAACACCTTAAAGAAAATGAAATGTTAAATAACAACTTAGTTGTAACCACCGTAATGAGTAATATCGGATTTTATCTTGCTTTAAAAAGATTAAATATCGATACAATTACAACTAAAGTTGGCGATAGATATGTTGTTGAACAGATGTTAGAAAAAAAGGCTGTTTTAGGTGGTGAACAATCTGGCCATATTATATTTTTAAACCATTTTCCTACTGGAGATGGAATGGTTACTGCCTTGCAACTTCTCACCGTTATGCAAAAAACTTCCTTGCCTCTATCTAAATTAACCCAAATAATGAAAAAATATCCACAGGTATTGATAAATATTCGGGTTAAGGACAAAAAAACCGAGCTTGAGTCTATCCAGGAAGTCCAATCTGCCATTAAATCAGGACAAGAATCTTTAAAAGAAGAAGGCAGAATATTAGTGCGATATTCCGGAACAGAATATTTAGCCCGAGTGATGGTAGAGGGTCCTACCGAAGATGAAATCAATAAAATAGCCAACAATATCGCCAATATCATAAAAGAAAAAATAGGGGTGTAATGAAAATTTTTCCACCTGTGCGGTTAAATGTAAAATGGATAATGTAAAATGAAAATGTATAACTGAAAGGTAATGAGTCTGGCGAAGTCCTAAAATTTCGGTGGTGTCTTAATCTAGTGTCGTGTTGAGTAAGTTTTGCACGGGGCATCATCAGGTTTCGTAACCTGCAAACGGATAATTGGTAACTGGTAATTGGTTAAATAGTTTCGTCCTGAGCTCAGCCGGTAATCCCTCAGTTAT
>JBFLXS010000272.1 GCA_040755795.1 bacterium
AGGAATTGAATAAAAGAATAAACCTTTGTGTTCTTTGTGGCTTTGTGTGAGAAAATAAAAAGGAGATATTTTACGATCAAACCGTGAATGTGGAATGCACAATAATTCGGTGAGGCAGAGGAAAAGGGAAAGACAGCGAATCAAAGCTTTTGTCTAACCCTGCGTTGCAGTTGACGGCGGGGGACTGTGCCGTGGTCAGAGTTTTGTGGTCTCTCAAAGTTTTATCTTGCTATCAAACTTTAGTAGTAATTCTCCCCGCCGCCGCTGAACTCATCGTTAGCCAAGGCTATAGGTAAGCACATGGTGAAAGGCATGATTTTGATATGCTTCTGTTCGTTTATGGTCCATATATGAATCCTGGATATCTTCGGGAAAAAGGCATCACAATCCTGGAGGCAAGAAGAGCCATTCTGAGAGACTACGACATATGCTTCTCTACGCAAACTGGGGACTGGAAGCATGCTATGATTGATCTCAAAGAATCCCAGGGAAAGAAGGTGGAGGGAGTTCTCTACAAAATCACAGATGAGGCAATGGGCATCTTTGATGTTCATGAAAAGCTCGCTCAGAAGAAACATAGAAGAATTGAAGTCTATGTCCAAACAGATGAAGGTACACTTCTCAGAGCATTTACCTTCGTGAACTCAGTCAAAGAAGGAGAGTTTATCCCTTCAGTGGAGTATTTGAGATTCATTGCTGAAGGGGCTGAGTTGCACAGTATATCAAAGGAATACATCGAGCACATATTAAGCTTTGGGTATGCACATCATAAAGGGTAGACTTATTTATTGACAGAAATGCATAGAAAATCAATGGCTAACGAATTCGTGAAGCAGAATGAGTGGGAACATGTAGTGGTGTTTACTTTATCTCCTTGGCCACATGTCGCTTACGATTGCGTTAGCCTTTCGAAAGGATGAACAAATCGTGTCAATTATCGAGAAAATCCGTCAAAAGGTGCGAAATCGCGATTATTATTTATCCGCACACGCGGAAGAGGAAATGGCTGAGGATAGTTTTGAACGGCGAGATGTGGAAAATGTCATCCTTCAAGGTTTCATTCAGAAAAAGTTGACACACGATACAAGAGGAACAAGATATCGAGTCGAGGGGCCTGCCATGGACGGAAGGTTCCTGCATGTGCTTTGTCGTTTCAAAGAAACGGGACCGCTCATCATTATTACAGTTTACGAAAAGGAGTCATGGGAATGAAATGTGAGTTTTGCAATTCCGAGACAACTCGGAAGAAGGTCAGGAAACCCCATTGGTTCAAGGGGAATCTCTACATCATAGAAGATGTTGAGGCACAAGTCTGTAAAGAGTGTGGTGAGAGATACTTCCATGCTACTACCATGGATGAGATAGACAGGAAGATATCAGGTCATCATCAGATCAAAGAAATGCTCTCGGTTGAAGTAGTTTTGGCATAGGAAACGAAACGCTAACCAATCGTTGCAGTTGACGGCGGGGGACTGTGCCGTGGTCAGAGTTTTGTAGTCTCTCAAAGTTTTATCTTGCTATCAAACTTTAGTGGTAATTCTCCCCGCCGCACCTGAACTTTATCGTTAGACTTCTCAAACGCAGGAGGTGAAAACTTTGAAAAATGTTTATAAAGGTATAGCTGAAGATGATGTTATCCGTCTTGAGAGACGGATAGGACTTCCTATGGGAACACAAATCCTTGTTATAGTAAAAACATTTTGCAAGGATGAACAAAAAGAAATAAAGGATAGACAAATAAAACTGCTTGAGCAAGGGTTTTATCTTGGGAAAAAATTATATTCAAAACGAGAGGAACTATATGACAGATAAGCTCATCGATACGAACATTCTTGTATATGCTTATGATACCTCTGAAGGAATAAAACATGAGGCATCAAAGAACCTTTTGAAACAGATATGGGAAGCAGGTGGAGGAATTGTCTGTGTGCAAAATATGATGGAATTCTTTGTTGTTATTACCCAAAAAGTTGAGAACCCTATTGATGTTAAAGAAGCAAAAACTATCGTAGAAGATATTCTTAAATCAGATAATTGGAAGATTATTGATAGGGATGTAGATACATTTTTAAGTGCTATTGATCTTGTTTCTAAATATAATATTCATTTATGGGATGCTGTCATCGCAGCTTGTATGAAGGAGAATGGGATCATTGAAATTGTAACAGAGAACAAAGCAGATTTTGAAAAGATTCCAGACATAAGGGTTATTATTCCATTCTGAATGTTTTAAAAGAGTAAGTTCCCATATTTCCCTACCTCAAAATGGGTTAGGCTCTAATTCCACGATCTCGAGTCGCCGAACCATTTTTGGTCAAAAAAATGGCAAATTTGACATTTTCCGTAACCCGGTGTAATTCAAAAGGTTACCTTAATCTGAGCCCAAGGTAGCGGAAAATGGGAATTTGGTGAGGCAGAGGAAAAGGAAAAGACAGCGAATGAGAGCTTTTGTCTAACCCTGCGTTGCAGTTGACGACGGAGGACTGTGCCGTGGTCAGAGTTTTGTGGTCTCTCAAAGTTTTATCTTGCTATCGAACTTTTGTGGTAATTCTCCCCGCCGCACCTGAACTTTATCGTTAGGTATTGAAATAAGGGAAATGGAAAAGATGTTGACATCAAAAAAGCAATCAGAAAAATCTCATCAAAGAATTAACTAAAGCGTCTTCTTTTTTGGGTATCTTTAGTAGATTATGCCTTTTTATGTTGACAGGAAGGGGAATTTAGAGTAAAATAGAAATGGAGGTGGAAATAGATGCTGGCAGTTAAAGGAATTTATGATGGAAGTACTGTTCAACTTTTAGAACAGATTGATCTAAAGAAAACATATTATGTGGCGGTAACATTCCTGGAACCTTTCCATCGAAAAGACTTAGATGAACGAAAGAGAAAATTGCTTTCTTTATGTGGAAGTTGGAAAGACAATCGTAGTCCGGAAGAAATTATAAGAGATATTCATAAGTCCAGAAAGGATTCAGATCGCCTGGAGAATGGATTATGAATTATTTACTGGATACAGATACCTATGTTTATTACCTTAATGAGAACGAGAATATTCGACAGAAATTTCTTGAATTAGAACCTACGCAGATATTTATCTCTATACCCACTATATCGGAATTATACTTTGGTGCCTATAATTCGCAGCGGATTGAATCAAATATCCAGAAGATCAAGAAACTTCTGAAGAGTATTGAAATTGCTTCTTCTTCTCTCAAAGTAGCTGAACATTTTGGCAAGATTAAAGCCAATCTCAAAAAGGAAGGTGCGATTATTTCAGATTTCGATATTCTAATAGCCAGCTATGCTATGGCAAACGATTTGACATTAGTTACCAATAACGAGGAACACTTTAATCGTATACAAAACCTTAAGGTAGAAAATTGGCTTGAGTAGGGGAATTAGCTGAAGGAAGAATTGTGGCCAAGAATTAGCAAAGGAGCAAGTAGGATTGCAGATTGACAGGCTGTTGAAATGAAGCATGGATTTGAGGTATGTTCTCTTTCGCTCATTTTATGCGGGATTTGAGGAGAAAGAGAAGTAATCTTAAACTTTATATTGTGGGGTCAAAGAAAAAACTAAAGATTTTAGAAAAAGAAGTCGAGGATACCTATAGGAGATATTAGGGGCAAACCGTGAATGTGGAATGCATAATAATTCGGTGAGATAGAAGAAAAGAAAAAGATGGTGAAATGGAACTTTTTCCTAACCAAACGTTGCAGCGGACGGCGGGGGACTATGCCGTGATTGAAAGTTTTGTAATATTTCAAGGGGTAATTGTGCTAATAAAGTTTAGTGGCAATTCTCCCCGCCGCCGCTGAAGTCAGCGTTAGCCGCCATCGTGTAGCTTTTGTAGTAACCGAAGGGAGAATAAGAACAGATGAATACGGTTCTTTCCATATTGCTTTTTGTTGTCGGACTTGCGATGGTTGTCTACTTTGCGGAGAAACTTGTCAAAGGAGCGGTCGGGACATCTTTAGGCTTTGGAATTTCGACTTTCCTGGTCAGCGTTATCTTTATCGGCTTCGACCCCGAAAATCTCGCTTTGGGAGCAGTGGCTTCTTTTGAAGGAGTAGCGGGCATCGCCTTGGGTTCCATTATCGGCGCGGCGATGGTTGTTATTGCGCTCGCTTTTGGAATAACGGCTCTGCTTGCTCCAATGGAATTTGGACAAGCGCCGAAACAAGTGCTTGCTGTGCCTATCCTGGCAGTGCTTCTACTGGGTATTTTGGGATTGGATGGTCAGCTCTCGCGCGTAGATGGAGCAGTTTTGCTCCTGGGGTTTGTTCTGTCCATTCTCCTTCTCCTGAGATTGAGTAAAAGGGGACTCGATATCAGACCTACTGGAGAAGTGGCTGAGACTCTCGAAGAAGCTGAAGAACTCAGCAGATGGAAATCGTTTGGCTTTTTCCTCATCTCGCTTGCGGCAATCATCGTTGGCAGTGAAATGCTGGTCGCCGGTTCTGAGACTATCATTGCAAGCCTTGGTCTCTCCGAAACGGTCTTTGGAATGACTATCTTGGCATTACTGGTGAGTATTGAAGAGTTGGCAAGAGAATTACCAGCCGCGTTGAAGGGAAGACCAGAGATAAGTTTCGGAAATGTGGCTGGTTCTATCCTGGCTTTCTTTTTGTTCAATGCAGGGATCATTGCCTGGGTGCAACCTGTTCCAGTAAGCGATCAGGTTTTGAGATTCTATCTTCCTTTGTGCTTAATCACACTCATTGTGGTGTCACTATTTATGATGCGTAAGAAGGTTCCTCGCTGGGCAGGGGCGGTGCTCATAACTCTCTATTTGGTTTTCTTTGCTGGTGGATATATTACTTAAGGTAGTATTGGGGTCAGATCGTGAATGTGGAATGTGGAATGCACAATAATTCAGTAAGCCAGAAAAAAAGAAAAATACGGCGAAGTGAAACTTTTGCTAACCAGTCGTTGCAGCGGACACCGGGGGGTAACTGCTTTTCAAAAGTTTGAGGTTTATTAAAATTTTGTCTTGCTTACAAAGTTTAGTGGTAATTCTCCCCGCCGCACCTGAACTTTATCGTTAGACTAACCACAAAAAAGGTAGAATTACACAAAATGAAAAGATACATTTTTATTGTCGTAATATTAATAATTATTTTATGGGCGATAGGTGGATTAGCTGTATGGTTATTTTTACCAAATTGGTCCATTCGTGGTACCTTCGGTGATATGTTTGGATTTATCAATTCTCTTTTTTCTGGATTAGCGTTAGCTGGAGTGATTATTACAATACTTCTCCAGAAAACTGAACTTGAACTGCAAAGACACGAATTAGAAATGACTAGTGCTCCGTCGCTGATAATTTGACAGATTGTTTTTCTACCTGTCATTCCCGCGCAAGCGGGAATCCAAATTTTAGTAAGCGTTCAGGTGGTGTAACAAAAGGAGATGTGGAGATTAAGGAGATAGGGAGATATTATTAAAAAAATTGAAAT
>JBFLXS010000273.1 GCA_040755795.1 bacterium
AATAAAAAGATTTGTAGTGTGAGGCTTTAGCCTCGCTTCTGGCAAGCAGGAAAGCGAACCTAAAGGTTCGCACTACATTTATCGAATGTCACAGGTTAATTCGTGTCCATTTGTGGCTAATTTCTCTCATTCTCTGTGAACTCTGTGTCTCTGTGGCTGAACGATTACCCTTCTTCACTGTTTACTCTCCAATGGCTACTTTGTCAATATCTCCGGTTCATCTTCTGTCACGACTATGGTATGTTCAAAATGAGCCGACCAGCTTTTGTCTTTTGTTACCACTGTCCAGCCATTATTTAATACATCTATTTCATAATCACCGGTATTTATCATTGGTTCTATACAGAGAACCATACCTGGTTTAAGTCGTGGTCCTTTACCCTGTTCACCAAAATTAGGGACTTGTGGTGCTTCATGTAAATCTCGTCCAATTCCATGACCGCTATAATCACGCGTGACCGCATATCCATAACATTGGGTATAAAATTCGATAGCATAGGAGATGTCCCCTAATCTATTTGGTAATCTTGCTTTAGAAATACCTATTTTCAGGGCATCTTTTGCTACCCGAACTAATTTTTCTGCCTGTGCAGTTATTTGTCCAATAGGAACAGTTACTGCGGCGTCTGCATGATAACCATTTAACAAAACCCCTAAGTCTATCTTCAGAAGGTCTCCATTTTTAAGAATTCGTGTTGCAGAAGGAATTCCGTGGACGACTTCGTGATTAATTGAGGTGCAAATACTCCCCGGAAATCCCTCATATCCCAGGAATGATGGTATTCCGTTTCGACTAATAATCATTTTATGGGCTATTTCTTCCAGATATTTCGTCGTTATGCCTGGTCTGGTTATTTGCACAAGATGTTGTAAGACTTCAGCGACTATTTTACCTGCCACTCGTATCTTTTCTATTTCTTGTTTAGATTTTAAGATAATCAT
Organism: bacterium; assembly: GCA_040755795.1. NCBI lineage: Bacteria > bacterium. Next base: position 943 of record JBFLXS010000273.1, read on the forward strand.
TTTTTTCTAACACATTCATTATCCTATCAAAGACCAGTGGTATTTCAGCATCGGTATCTACTTCTTTTAAGATATTAATCTTTTTATAATAATTAATTAACGGAGCAGTTTGTTCTTTAAAAACTTTTAATCGCCGTGTTATAACCTCTTCTTTGTCATCATCTCGTTGATAAAGTTCTTCCCCACACTTATCACATTTAAACTCATTTTTGGGTGGTTGATAATAGATATGGAAATTAGAGCCGCAGGCTTTGCAAACCCTTCTGCCGGTTAATCGTTTAATTACGACATCATCATTTACCTTCAAGTCTATAACCGCATCTAAGGATATACCCATTTCTTTCAATGTCGCGGTTAATGTTTCTGCCTGAGCAATAGTTCTTGGAAATCCATCAAGGATAAAACCTGCTTTGCAATCATCCTCTAACAATCGTCCTTTTATCAAATTTATAATTATTTCATCCGTGACTAACTCGCCTTTATCCATATATTTTTTGGCAAGCAGACCCAGTTCTGTTTGCTCTTTAACTGCCTGGCGGAGAATATCTCCGGTGGAGATTTGTGGAATTTCAAACTTTTTAGAAATTAACTCTGCCTGGGTTCCTTTTCCTACGCCTGGTGGTCCTAAAAATATTAATCGCATTATGTAAATCTACCTTTAATTCTACCTTTCTTTAAGAATCCATCATAATGTCTCATCAAAAGATGAGATTCAATTTGTCTGACCGTATCCAGAGCTACGCCCACAACAATAAGGATTGAAGTTCCTCCGAAATAAAAAGGTATATGCATTGATTGAATAACTACGGATGGAATAAAATCAATCAAGGCTAAAAATATAGCACCTACGAAGGTAATTCTTTTAAGAATCCGCTCGATATAGTCAGCAGTAGGTTTACCTGGTCGAATACCAGGGATAAAACCACCATATTTTCGCATATTATCGGCGACATCAGTTGGATTAAATATGACCGCGATATAGAAATAAGTAAAAAAGATAATACCCGCTGCCATTAACAAATGATAAATAACACCACCTGGATTTAATTGTCTATACAGGAAGGTGAGAAATTCAGCCTGTTGGGTGCCCAGAAATGTTACAAAGGTAGCCGGCAGAGCCAGAAGCGATGAGGCAAAGATAATCGGTATGACTCCCGCCATATTTACCTGGAGTGGCAAATGGGTGCTCTGACCACCATAGACCTTACGACCGATAATCCGTTTACCATATTGAACAGATATTTTGCGATGTGCTTGAATTATCATCACAACACTTGCCGTAAGTAAAATACCAATCACGAGGATAAAAAGAATGACAAAAATACTCATTTCACCTATTAGCAATCGATGTCCACTTTGAAGAATAGCCTGCGGTATTCTTGAAATAATGCTTGTAAAGATGATTAATGAACTACCATTGCCTATACCCCGGTCTGTAATTTGTTCTCCAAGCCACATTACAAATGCCGTGCCCGTAGTTAGCGTCATAACCGTCATTATATGAAAGCCCAGACCTGGATTTAAAACAAATCCTCTGCCGTCTGGAGTTTGCATATTTTGAATCCAGATACTCATTCCAGTTGCTTGAATAAGTCCAATGAGTAATGTTAGATACCTTGTATATTTAGTAATTCTTTTTCTACCAACATCTCCTTCTTTTGATAATCTCTGGAGATAAGGAATAACAGGTTGTAATAAAGACATAATAATCGAGGCACTGATGTAAGGCATAATTCCTAAGGCAAAGATAGAAAACCGCTCAAATGCCCCACCTGAAAACAGGTCTAATAATCCGACTATTGTTCCTCTTGCTTGTTGGAAGAAGAAACTTAATGCCGCTCCATCGACACCCGGCGTAGGTACTGCTACCCCTAATCTATAAACGGCTAATAATCCGAGGGTAAATAATATCCTTTTCCTTAGTTCATAGACTTTAAAAGGATTTAAGATTGCCTCAAGTCCTTGCATAAGATAAACTCCTTATTTTTGGTAAATGGTAACTGGTAAATGGTAATTAGTTACCATTTACCAACTACCAGTTACTTGTTTTTATTCCTCTTTGGGTTCAACTTTTCCACCTGCGGCTTCGATTTTTTTAATTGCTCCTTTGCTCACGGCATCTACTTTAAATATCAAAGGTATGTTTATTTCTCCGTCACCCAATATTTTCACACCATTCTTAATTTTTTTAATCAATCCTACCTGAAGTAAGATATTAGATGTAATTTTAGAGCCTGGTTCGAAGCCACAAGAAGCAATTGTGCCCACATCTATGGTCGTATATTCTTTTCTTCTTGGATTGGTAAATCCTCGTTTTGGAATTCGTCGTTGAAGTGGCATTTGACCTCCTTCAAAACCAATCCCTTTACCACCTTTGCGGGCTAATTGTCCTTTCGTCCCTTTAGTTGCAGTCTTTCCATGTCCTGAACCCAGTCCACATCCTATTCTTTTAGGTTTTTTATGTGCACCTTTGGGTGCCTTTAATTGATTTAATTTCATATCTTCTCTACCTTAACTAAATAATCAATTTGTTTTATCATTCCTTTTATTTGAGGATTATCAGGTTTTATCACCGTCTGGTTTATTTTCCTCAATCCCAATGCCGATAAAGTTCCGCAATGTTTTGGTATTCTTCCGAATCTACTTTTAACTAAAGTTATCTTCAAATTTTTCTCCATTTTAGTCTTCTCACTTTCTATTTTTATCTAACAAATCTAAATATAGCCATCAAAGCACTAATTAAAGTTCCAACACAGATAATACTTCCCACCATCCATTTAGTTTGAGAGACGATTAATTTAGTTTGAGAGATTAATAATCTATAGACTTCTTGAATTTGTTCGTTGAATCTTCCTTCCATCCTTTCCATTCGCTCGTTGAATCTTCCTTCCATCCTTTCCATTCGCTCATGAATCTTATCTATTCGTTCATTTAGTTCTCCCAGGGCTTTCTTGATTTCACTATATCCTTCGTCTAATTTATTAAGTCTGAAATCTATCACGCTTAACTTATGCCCAAGTTCATCCTTTGGAACTCCTTTTTCAAGAATTATTTGCTCCATAACCTTGACAAAATCTTCTATTACCGGACTACCAAATTTTTCTTTTAGTCTATCTGAAATAACAATAGGCATTTGTCTTGAAAACCTCCATTATCTCTTATACTGGTAATGTATTACGAAGGTCTAATCTTGCCGATAGAGATATTGTTTGTTTCAAAGCATTCATTGTGGCATTAATAACCGCAAGTGGATTATTATTTCCAAGTGATTTTGTCAGAATATCCTGCACGCCTAATGCCTCCATAACCGCTCGAATAGGTCCACCTGCAATAATTCCTGTTCCTGGTGCGGCGGGTTTTAAGACGACATATCCAGAGCCTTTATGTCCTATTAAAGGATACGGGATAGTTGTTCCTTTTAAAGGAATCTGGAGCACATTTTTCTTTGCTAATCCTATTCCTTTTGCCACGGCTTGTGGCACTTCCTTTGCCTTACCATAGCCTACCCCAACATGTCCCTGTCTATCTCCAACAATAACTAATGCCGTAAATCCGAATCTCTTGCCCCCTTTAACTACCTTTGCCACTCGATTAATGGCGATTACCTTTTCTGTTAAATCTACTTCCTTTAGATTAATTTTTTCATTCATTTTTTAAACCTCTAATCCCCCTTCCCGGGCGGCTTCGGCTAATGCCTTTATCCGACCGTGGTATGGATAACCACCGCGGTCAAAAACAACCTTTTTAATTCCTTTCTCAATTGAAAGTTGAGCAATCAAACTACCTATTTTTTTTGCCACATCTATTTTTTTCATCGAATCTGAAATAAAACCTTTTCTCGCACTCGAAACACAGGCTAATGTCTTTCCTTCTTCATCATTTATGATTTGGGCATAAATGTGTTTCAAGCTCCGATGGACACTAAGTCTTGGTCTTTCATAAGTACCAAATATCTTTCTTCTTGTTCGATGTCTTCTTTTTAATCTTAGCTCTTTTTTATCTTTTATATTCATAATTTACCTTTATGTTATTGGGGTCAGACCTCGTATGTTATTGGGGTCAGACCTCGAAAGCAGAATTAACTATATCTTCTACCTTCTTTTTAAATCCTTTATGGTCACTCATCTGATTTCTTACCCGCATACTTGCCTTACCTATCGCTGTTGGACTTACTCCAAATATCTCACCTATCTCTTTATTACTCAATCCCGTATGACTATATAATATATAAATGGCTACATCCCTCGCTGTTTGCTGTCGAAATCTTTTCCTCTTTATTAATCTCTCCGAATCTACACCAAACCCATTTATTACAGCATTTAACACCTTCCCCCTAATTTCATTGTCACCTAACATTCGCTGTTGGGGTAATTCTCTATTCCTCTCTCCCTTATTAACAAACTGCTTCTCTATCCAATCAACAAATTTATCACTACCTAACACTAATCCATATTTTATTTCTTCTAAAATCTTCTCTTCCTGCCCACACCTCTCCATTATTAACTCCCGAT
>JBFLXS010000274.1 GCA_040755795.1 bacterium
GGGTTGAGATGTCGTAGATGTTTCGTTTCCGCAGGTTTCTCCTGCGGTTATGTAAAATTTAAACCTTTCAGGTTTGATAAAAAAAGACAGTTAAAAAATGACGAAACTACATTGCTGAATAGTTACAGCAAACTTAACAAAGCAATAGGTTGTTCACCACCTTATTTTCCTTCCTTTGCGTCCTTTGCGAAATCTTCCTTTGCGCTCTTTGCGGTTAAATCTTTATACCTTTAAAAAACTTGAACATCAAGTATAAAAAACGTAACTGTTCAGATGGCAATTTACCGCAGAGACGTAAGAGTTCGCGCAGAAGACATGGAAATAAATCAGATAACAGAAAAGATTATTGAGGACATCATGGTAATACAGCGGTGAACAGTTACTTTTGATGTATATCCCGAACGCTTACCAATTATTATGAAATTAATAATTCTACCTCATTAACCACAGTATCATCAACTTCAGGTAACTGTATGTTTTTTTTTACATCATCATAATTTTTTAAAACATACCTTATTTTTTCTACTAATGAGATTTCATCGCCAACTTTATATTTAATAACACATTGAGGTCTAAGTGGATTTTCACAACCTATTACCGGTATCTTAAGATATAAAGCCTGTAGCACTGAGGAACAGATACCATCACAGTCAGGGGTTCTGAGGTATATCTTTGACCGATTTAATAAAGTTAAAAATTCATCATGAGTCAAATTATTACCTAAAAATATATTCCTTTCTAAATTTAGTGTTTGGACGAGATTTATAGTCTGTTGTGAATAATTAATAGGACCAACGAATATTAGACCTAAATGAGGATAATCTTTAATAATCTCCTTAATACCTCTTAATGTAGCGGGTATATAAAATTGAGGTCTCTCAAAGAGATATGAAGATAATATTGGGTTATGTTGATTGATAAATATCTCTAAGTCTTCTGAAAGTTTTGTCTCTTTATATGATAAATATTGCTTACTAAAGGCTGGGAGTGGTTTAATTTTATCACCTTTTATTCCACATTCTTTAATCTTTTCTTTAATATGTTCATCATTACAAATAATTATCTTTGATAGAGTAAATATAACAAAAAATATTTGTATTGTCAAATAATTTTTGGGGGGGAAATATAATTGTGTTGCTCCACCGTGAAAGGTTAAAATACATCTCCTCAGAAATAAAAGACTAATAAATTCACTAATTAATGTCAGAATAAAACCGTTGATAGACTGTCCATTCATATGTATATGGATTTTATATCCTTTGAGGCAATATTTAAATACTTTAAAAATATAATCAAAACCACTTTGAACATCAAGATACTCATCACTTTTAATTCTTCTACTTTCAGGGCTGATATTCAATATTTGGCATTCATATCCCTTTTCTAAAAGATGTTTCTTAACATATTCTACTCGAACACTCCAGCCAGTTCTTGGAGGGGAATAGGAGACAATCTCCAAAATTTTGGGTTGTTTTTTTCTTGACTGATAGGAAGTTGCTTTTTGGTCATTTTTTGCCTCGCAACATTCTCGCTTTGCTCGAATTTGGATGTTACCTTCTTTTTTGCTCATTATGTAGATATTTTACCAAAAGTTTTATCTTATGTCAACAAAATTTCGTAACCGTTCAGGCTATATATCAAAAGTGTAAGAAAGGGGATAAGGAGATAAGAGTGATATGGAGATAAGATAATAGAAATAGATTGAAATTTATAGAAATAGGTAGAAATTGATTGTGGAAAACAACAAATTTCCATAAATTTCTATTAGTTTCTACTTTTTTAATAATATCTCCCTATCTCCTTAATCTCCACATCTCCTTTTGTTACACCACCTGAACGCTTACAAAATTTATTCCAATCCTTTCTCTGCCAATTCAATCGCATCAATTAAGCATTTAAGTTTATTTTTTGTCTCATAATATTCGGTTTCTGGGTTTGAATCGGCTACAACTCCTCCTCCAGCTTGCAGGTAGGCTTTACCATCTTTAATAACAATAGTTCTAATCGTAATACAGGTATCTAAGTTACCAGAGAAACTAAAATATCCGATACAACCAGCATAAGGTCCCCTTCTATTGGGTTCTAACTCATCAATTATTTCCATTGCCCTGACTTTAGGAGCACCTGTAACTGTTCCTGCCGGAAAACAAGCCCTGATTAAAGTAAAGACATCATATTGAGGTAGAAGTTTTCCTTTTACGGATGTAACAATATGCATCACATGTGAGTATCTTTCTATGATTTTAAATTCAGGCAGGTGAATTGATTTATATTCACAAACCCTACCAATATCATTACGACCGAGGTCAACTAACATAATGTGTTCTGCATTTTCCTTTGGGTCTGCCAATAGCTCTTTAGCATATTCATTATCTGCCTCTTTATTACTGCCTCGAGGTCGGGTCCCGGCAATAGGTCTTGTCTCTACCTCCTCATCCTCTAATCTTACCAAAATCTCTGGCGATGAACCCACAATTGCAACCTCATCATATTTTAGATAATACATATAAGGCGAAGGATTTATCTTTCTTAGTGCACGATAGATAGTTAAAGGGTCACAATAAATCTTACCACTAAACCTTTGAGAAGGGACAACTTGAAATATATCTCCTGCCTTGATGTATTCCTTTGCCTGCCGCACTATTTTCTCATATTCATCTTTAGTAAAGTTAGATTCTAATTGGATTTCGGATTTCGGATTTCGGATTTCGGATTTCGGATTTGGTAAAGGTTGGCGTAATTTAGTGATTATCCCTTCAATTTGTTCCATTGCCTTCTCATAAGATAAAGCCGGGTCATTGTCTATGTGAGCATTTGAGACTACTTTTATTGTTTGAAGGAGGTGGTCAAAGATAATAATCGTATCGGTGATAGCAAAAAATGTATCGGGTAGATTAAGGTCATCTGGATTTTTATCCGGCAAATTCTCAATAAATCTAACATAATCATAACTTAAATAACCCACTGCTCCTCCATAAAATCTTGGTAGCCCATCAACCTTAACTGATTTAAACTGACTCATTAGTTTTTTGAGTTGAATTAATGGGTCTTCACCAACATCAAAAGTTTCCTCTTGACCATCTCTAATAATCACTCCGTTCTTGCCTTTGGATTTAAAAATTATTGAAGGATTTGCACCTAAAAATGAGTATCTGCCCAACTTTTCTCCCTTCTCTACACTTTCTAAAAGATAGGCGTATTTTTCGTTTTGACTGATTTTATAAAATGCAGAAACAGGTGTCTCTAAATCACCGAGAATCTCTTTATAAACGGGTATCAAATTACCCTGATTAGATTTTTGCTTAAATTCCTCTTTTGTTGGATAATACATAAATTTACCCCTTTTGATTAGCCGGATATAATTTTCGATAAAAGCAGCTTCGCTCGCCAGTATGGCAAGCCACATTACCTATTTGTTCTACTTTAACCAATAAGGTATCCTCATCACAATCATACCAGATTTCTTTAACTAATTGAAAATGACCGGAGGTTTCTCCTTTTAACCAGAGTGATTGTCTTGACCTGCTCCAGAAATGTGTTTTACCTGTTTCTATGGTCTTCTGTAATGATTCTTTATTCATATAAGCAAGCATTAAAATGTCCTTTGTCGCCTCATCCTGAATTATTGCCGGGATTAATCCACGGTCATCAAATTTTAATTCCATTTATTTACCTCCATTAGTTTGGTAAATGGTAACTGGTGAATGGTAATTAGTTACCATTTAACCGATTATTTACTTTATAATTTCGTGAAGCCCTAATAGATTTTACATTTATTTTCACATATTGTCAACAAAAATTATTAAGAAAATCAATAAATTTGTCGATATATATAGTTAAGGAGAGGGAAATCTAAAATGGGTAAAGTAAAAAATATTGAAGATAACAACAACTTATTCAAAAAGGTTATTTATGTCATTTCTCTTGCATTTGTGTTGATAATATTAAATTCTTATTCTCAGGAAATAGGTGCACTTCGAACCACAGGAGAGAATATCTCAAATCATATCCTTAAGAATGAAGAAAATACCATTCCTATCTACATAAGTAAATTCTGGAAAAAACTAACAGTAGATGAAATACCAAATAATGGCGAAAAATATAATTGCACCGCCACTATCCAGATGCTTTATGCAGTCTGGTTTAAAAAACTATCTACAGAATTAGGTTATACAAGTGTAAATGAGATGCTGGATTATTCATTACGGGTTACCAGAATTAAAGAAATAATGGATACTACTATTCAATCATGGAATCAGACTCCAGACATTTTCCCTGAAGTTTCCCCTGAAATTTATCAGATATTAAATTCAAGTTGGTATGACAAATTGGGTGAGTATGATGCCATAGATAAATTTCTAATAGAGATTGGGTTAATTGATGATAGTGATTGGAAATCATCCACCTGGGAAGTAGTTGAATTGATGTTAAATAACGGCTATGCCTTATATCAAAAACAAGACCTAACTGGGAAAAAGGCAATAGACCTCTGGAAGGAGAAAAAAGATTATCTACCATTAGATGAAAATGCAATTAATTTAGTCTTACCAGGAGATATACTTACCGGCAAGTACTATGCTACTCATTATCCAGAAAAATATACGACTCATTTAACCGTATATTTAGGAATAAGAACGGGAACTCATTCATTTGCAGAGCAATTTGGTGATGAAACCAGAATCGTTTCATTAGAAAAAATGTATAAAGCACTCAGAACAGGTTTTGAGGCAATATTCAGACCCGTAATTATCATCTCTCCCGATAAAACTCAAGAATTTCTTACAAAAAAACCTTTTGCCGAGTATAATTTTGGAACAACAAGACCTCGACTATTATTTTTTAAGGAAGAGGCAAAAAATTTCCTCCTTCCAATTCAAATAACCGTAAATGGTAACCGTTCACAGGTGTAAATATTCAGGTAATCATCGCAAATCGTGAGACACCTTAATGTCTTTCACTATAATTAATACCCTTAATTTCCTCTATTGTTAATCCCGTTACCTGGGATATTTTTTCAACTTTCTCGCCTGATTTCAAAAGAGTTTTCGCTACTTCTATTTTGCCTTGTTGTAACCCTTGTTGTATTCCTTGTTGTAACCCTTGTTGTATTCCTTGTTGTATTCCTTCTTGTATTCCTTCTTGTATTCCTTGTTGTAATCCTTCTTGTAATCCTTCTTGTAATCCTTGTTTTAATCCTTGTTGTATTCCTTGTTTTAATCCTTGTTGTATTCCTTGTTTTATTCCTTGTTTTATTCCTTGTTTTAACCCTTTTTGTATTCCTTTTTCTATTCCTTGTTTTAACCCTTGTTTTAAGGCAAACTCTATCGCACCTCTTTGCATTCGGATAAAATCGTGCCGCTTATATTGAATCTCTAACTCCTTCTCACTCATCCCCGCAGTATTGGCTATTTCAAATGCCTCCTTTATTT
>JBFLXS010000275.1 GCA_040755795.1 bacterium
ATAACACCTCCTCTTTTTGATGTCAACTAAGCAAATTATCTCTTTTTTATCGTTTTGGCATCTTTTATCACTCAAAACTCACCCCAAACCCGCACCATAACTAAAAGACATTTGCAACGCTCTCGAATAGGGGACAGTTCCCTATTATAATGCCCTTTATAATTGCAACAAAAAAATTATTTTGCAGTAGAATAAAACTGCTAATAGGCAGGATAATCTAAGGTTAGATATGCCAGGCAGACAAGAAGGAGAAAGAGGAGTTATTGCTATTGGAAGTTTTGGTGAGAATATTTGCTCCTTTAGTGGACTATACCAAGCCTCCGAGATTGATGCTTTTCGGAAAGAGTTGCTTATCCCTTAGAAGTAACAGGGGGGCGGCTAAGAGGCTCTACTGAAAGGTGATAGTTAAGTAAGATAGAGGAAGCAAGAAGAAAGAGACGGCGAAGTGCAGCTTTTTCTAACCATTCGCTGCACCTGACTGCAGGGGGCTGTGCCGTTTTCAAAGTTTTGTAATTTATCAAGCTTTTATTTTGCTTACAAGGTTAGTGGTAATCCGCCCCCCAGCAGGTGAGCTCTATCATTAGCTCGCATAAATAGTTCAGAGGAAAACTTTTTGATTGACAGAGAGTAAAATTCTCGCTAAAATACCCTCAGAGGCAACAAAAATGGGTATAACAGTCAAAACACTCAAAAAGCAAATTCCTATCAGTAGTCAAATTCCTATCAGTCAGTAGTAAATTCCTATCGGTAGTTGAAGGTGTAGAATGAATGCTTTTTTAATACTTATCGTAGTTGTAATTATAGCAGGTATTTGTGTCGCCTCAGGCAATATAAATAATTTTAACTTGTTTTGTATTCTATTTCTGTTATTTTTGGTTATACAATTAAGAAGTAAATTTAAGACAATTTTAGACCGCATTGAGTCTATCGAAGAAGATTTAGAGGATTTAAAAAATATCCAATCAACCCACTTACCAGAAGAAATAGAGCCTGCTTTACCCTCCTTAGATGAATCCAAATTTGCTGAGCCACAACCACAACCTGCTTTTGAAGTTCAATCAGTTACTGCTGAAAAAGTCCAGATACAAGAAGTATCTCCTATTTTGAAGACAAAATCTGACTGGCTGCCAAAACTTACTGAAAAATTTGCTGAAAATTGGACAGGAATATTCGGGGCAATTACTATGGTTATGGGGGTAGCATTCTTAGGTATCTATGCCGCACTGAAATGCACACCATTTTATCGATTTATTATCATAGTGATTTTTTCAGGGATATTGACTGTCTTATTTTTTATTTTGAAGGAAAAACCACCATGGCGTAAGTTAGCGCTATGGTTGAGAAGCAGTGCTGGGGCAATCTTTTTATTTGCCTGCCTGGGTTCTGGTGGTATCCCCGGGCTACAATGGATTTTAGACCCTTTCAACGCACTTGCTTTACTACTAGTTGGAATCAGTGTAAATGTATATTTAAGTTACATTGGCAAGACACCGCTTTATGCCTCATTCCATGTAGTATTAAATCTCATTGCACTATCAATAGCCCCACAAACAACTATTGTTTTTATTGTTGCTGGGATTGTAACATTGTTAGGCATTGTGATTAATTATAAAGAAAAATGGGAATATCATCTAATTACCTGTATCTCATCTTTTTTCCTTTATCACCTATACTGGTATTTTACTAAAACTGGAGAAATGACCGATATCCAACATTATCTGGGTATGGGAAATGTAGCGTTGGTCAGTTTTACTGCCTTATTAGTTCATTATCGGGATATTTATAAAACTGAAAAGTTTGAATACATCTCATTTATCTCCCATTTTCTAAACTGGTTTTATTTTGGTATTGGTATCTGGATACACTCATTTGATTTTAATGGCAGACCAATTATTATTATCGTTGGTGCATTTGTAGCATTTTTCATTGCCCAAAAAGCAAAGAAGAAAGGCATTCGGTGGGTTTATACGACTGATATGCTGGTCGCTCAAATTGGGATTTTGCTGGCGATTGTATCAATGACTATGTGGAAAATGGAAATATATTACCTTTTGGGATTAATGTATCTTGAAACATTATTGTATAGTTTTGTGGTTTTGAAAGAAAATGAAAGGCTTCTTTTCCGTATCGGGATATGGCTTGCCAATGTATTATCTCTTATCTTACTGATTACCGCATTTAAGAGTATCAATTTTTCTGATACTATGTTACTATATAAACATTCAACAACACTGTTAATTACCGTAGTGATAGGAGTTCTCTTCCATTTGTATCAAACAAAATATGGAGGAGAGGTTTTTGACTGTATATCAGTTTATATTACAAAAACAGGTTCTGAGTATTTGCACAAGTTTTCGGTATCCGGTATTCTGTTACCCATTATGGGATTTACTGTCTATTTCCATTTAGCTCAGATGATGTGGGGACCGGTTGTAGCAATGATAATCGGAATAAGTTTTCTGTATGCCCGGCAGAAATATCAACTCAATGGATTCGGTATTGGCATCTTCCTGTATCTTTTGGGAGTTTATTATCTTGGGTGGTATAAAATATATATGTTCAATAACTGGGATGAGAAAATTATATATAGTCTGCCGTTTTTTTTCTTATCCTTCGCCAGTATTAAATTGTCCTACATTGAAAAAATCAACAATTATGCAAAATATATTGGTATTTATCTGCTATATATTCATCTTGCATTTACCGTACATTATGCATTTAATTCCATATCTCCTTTTATCAGTGGAATTGTCTGGCTTTGTATCTGCGTCATCAATTTAGAAATTGCAACATTCTTGCGCACAAAATATGATGATACAATAATTCAAAAAGGTTCACCTGACCGTTCCCTGATGCATATCGGATATATTTTCATTGGACTCTTTCTAATTCGGCATATATGTGTTCATCTGCAATCTGAAATATACATCGGGTTCATTCAACTGCGATTTTTAATAGAACTATTCGCATTGCTTATATTTGTGTATTGGCTACTCCATAAAAAACCGCAGATGCAGATTATTGATAAGCATTGGATTCGTATCTATCCATTGATGGTGGAACTTATTGTGTTTTTTTCAGTACTTACCATTGCTGTTGAGTTATCTTCTAAATGGTATCCTGTAGCATGGGGAATCTCTGCATTTATCTGCCTATTTTTAGGTCAAACATTTTCATCAAGATTATCTCAGTTAAAGTTTTATTCGCTATTATTTTCGTGGGCAAATGCATTTCATGTAGCATTTAAAACCGCAGTAGAAATTACGCCATCAACAAAATGGCATGAGCAGTCATGGATGAGTGGACTGATTGCCATTGTATTGCAGTTTATGTACATCGTGTGGATTCACCGAAAAAATATTTTTACTTCTCTCGAATTTCCACTAATACTTAAATTCTTTTCACATTGGGTTGGGGTGATACAAAAAAGAAAAAATCTCTGGATTTATTACCCACTGTTCCTCAGTATCACTATGTTTCTTTATTTCTCATTTGAGAAATCAATATTAACGCTTCTCTTTGTATTAGAATGCTTTTTTATTTTTGTTATCAGCCTTATATTGCGAGAGGACAATTTTCGGTATCTTTCTATGGCAGGACTTGTCCTTTGCCTTATCCGACTTATTTTCTATGATTTGGTACAGGCAGGGACTTTGATGAGGGCTGTTGTATTTTTATGTGTTGGTATTATTATGCTTGGTATGAACTTTATTTATACCAAATATAAACAGAGGCAATAGATATGGGTAATTGGCGATTTTTACTCCTTTTTATTATTATAATCTTTGGCATTTCGCTTACAGTTATTACTTTTAGAAAACAGATCAAAACACCTTTATCCTCTACACTCGCTCCTTTTTTTCAAGTACTGGGGATACCAGTCAAGTCAGTTGACACAGCGATTTCCAGAGTCATTCCCGTTGATGTACTTGATGAAAAAGAATATGGAGAAGCGATAGCCAAAGAGATGAGTTATAAAGGTACAAATCACATATATTTAAATAATATTGTAACTCATCTGAGCCGATACGCCAAAAAGCCATTTAAGTACCGTGTTTATGTTGATGATTATGGAGGGATACCTAACGCCTATGCACTTCCGGGTGGAGTAATTGTTATTTCAAAGGCACTGCTTACAGTTTTGAACTCAGAGGCAGAGGTTGCCGCAGTTATTGCCCATGAAATGGGGCATATTGAATTATCACATTGCTTTGAAGCAGTAAAATATGAGTTACTTATGAGGAAAATAAAGAATGCTTCATTAGGTCAACTGGCTGATATTGCGATAGCTGTTCTTATTCGGCACTCTTTCAGCAAAACACAGGAAAACGAAGCAGATGAATATGCATACAACCTCATCTTACAGACAAAGTATGACCCGCTTTGTGTAGGCAAAGCATTCAAAAGTCTTAATTCCTGGGATGAAAAACATATAGATAATAGACAATCAGATGATGAGGCTAATATTATACGGGACTATTTTCTTTCTCACCCCCCGTTGAAGTTACGGATGGAAAAGTTCACTGAGCGGGCTCAAGTATGGTGGAAAACGCACCCAAAAGAAAAACGGTTTTGGGGTGAAAGGAGAGAAGGGAAGGGTTAGGGTCAGAGCTCGAATTGAGAATTAACTATCAAAAAGAAGAAAAGAAAAAAGACTGTGGAGTGCAGTTTTTTTTCTAACAAAATCATTGAAGCAGATTAAAACTACTTATTTCATCGTTATTCGTGTTGAGGAGAGGGGATAAGAAAACAAGGAAACAAGAGAACAAGTTACTGTCGCTACCTTATCAACTTGTTAGACTAATAAAAATAATCACACAGAGACACAAAGTCACAAAGGAATTGAATAAAACAATAAACCTTTGTGTTCTTTGTGGCTTTGTGTGAGAAAATAAAAAGGAGATATTTTAGGGGCAAACCGTGAATGTGGAATGCACAATAATTCGGTGAGGCAGGGAAAGAAGTAGGGTCAAACCTTGACAGGCTGTTGACATAAACTAAAAGATGGAGGGTATGTTTTTTCCGTCCATATTTATGCGAGATCTGAGGGTAAAGAGAAGTAAATTTAAACTTTATGTTGGCGGGGTCAATCCAAAAAAAATTAAAGTTTAAGAGAAAAAATGTCGAGAATACCTATAGAAGATTAAAATTTTTCTAAAGAATAAGGAGGTATTCTCGACAATGACTCATCAAGTATTATATCGACAAAAAATTCAAAAAACTTTAACCGATTATTTTCTTTTACAATATATTCTGTTCAAATATGTTCTTTTCTTCTGGGAGAAGTGGATATTTACTTTCTATATTCCAGAAGGACACATTTTAAGACGGATAAAAGAGGCGGTAGACTTTAAAGAGATAGGCAGGATGATTGAAGTTAAATATTCTGG
>JBFLXS010000276.1 GCA_040755795.1 bacterium
CTTATTCTCAACGGACGGGGTGGAGAGGTAGGGATTGTGCGGACATTTGGAACATTTGTCGTGGGTGGGAATTTAGTTGTTGGGATTGTGATATTTCTGATTTTAGTTATAATTCAACTTTTAGTGATTGTGCGAGGGACAATGCGGGTTTCAGAGGTAGCGGCAAGATTTACCTTAGATGCTATGCCAGGCAGACAGATGGCGATTGATGCGGATTTGAATGCGGGTTATATTACGGAAAAAGAGGCGGCAGATAGACGAGTGCAAATCCGTAAAGAAGCAGATTTCTACGGTGCAATGGACGGTGCGGCAAGATTTGTTCAAGGAGATGTTATTGCTGGTGTGGTTATTGCCGCTATCAATATCATCGGTGGTTTAACGATTGGTGTTTTAATGCGTGGTGAACCATTAGCCGATGCATTCCACGACTATACAACTTATACCGTTGGCTGTGCACTTTCGGCTCAAATACCAGCATTCCTCATATCCGTGGCTACGGGTTTAATCGTGGCAAGGGCGGCTACTGAAGAAAATTTAGGATTAGATGCGGTTAATCAATTAACCGCTCAACCCAGAGTGTTATGGATAGCCACCGGCTCTTTAATCTTCTTCTTACTTACACCTTTACCTAAAATTCCTTTGATTCTTGTTGCCACAACCATTGGCTCAATCGCTTATTTAATGAGTAAATCGGTGAAGGTAGAAGAAAAGAAAACAGTAGAAGAGAAAAAGAAAAAGGAGTTAGAATGGCTTAAGAAACCTGAAAGTGTCGCCTCTTTACTGGCTATGGACCCAATGGAACTTGAGATTGGCTATGCACTCATTCCTCTTGTTGACCCGGAACAAGGTGGGGATTTATTAGATAGAGTTACTATGCTTCGCCGACAATCAGCCCTTGAATTAGGAATAGTTGTTCCGCCAATTAGAATTAGAGATAATATTCAACTAAAACCAAATACTTATGTTATTAAGATAAGAGGATTTGAGATAGGTAAAGGCACTATAAAAATCGACCGGTATCTGGCAATGAATCCCGGAACAATAACTGAGGAGATAGAAGGCGAGACAACAATAGAACCCGCCTATGGTTCTCAGGCTATCTGGATTAAAGAAGAACAAAGAGAAGAGGCAGAGAAAATGGGCTATTCCATAATTGACCCTCCAACAATTATCTCAACTCATCTCCAGAAAATAATAAGACAAAACGCCCCGGATTTAGTTACCAGACAGGATGTTCAGAGTTTAATAGATACCCTCAAACAAAATCATCCAACAGTCGTTGCAGAATTAATCCCCAGCCAATTAAGTTTAGGTGAGGTTCAGAAGGTATTACATAATCTTTTACGAGAGGGGATTTCAATTCGTGATTTATTAACTATTGCTGAGGTATTAGCGGATTGGGCACCAAAAACCAAAGATATTGGCTTTCTAACTGAACAGGTAAGGATGAGTCTGGCAAGACAGATTATTCGACAATATTCGAGAGATGGCATTTTATCCGCCATCACCTTACATCCAAAATTAGAGAATGAAATGGCTGATAATCTTCAACAAACATCAGAAGGAGAACAAGTTATACTTGACCCAATCAGACTTCAGAAGATTATTCTGGCACTTCAGGAAGAGATAAAGAAAAATATTAAGGAAGACCCTGTTATTTTATGTTCTCCCAGAATAAGAAGGCATTTTAAAAATTTAATTATGAACTCAATCCCTCAAGTAGGTGTTATATCATATAATGAAATAGCAAATGTCGAAGTAAAATCAGTGGGGATGGTAAGTGTATCATGATGAAATATAAAACTTATGAGGCATTAACTTTACAGCAAGCGATATTAAAAATGACGATAGACCTGGGAAAAGATGCGTTATTAGTCAGTCATCGAAATATTCGCAAAGGTGGGGTATGGGGATTATTTGGGCAAAAAATGGTTGAGGTAACAGCGGCTGTGCCAATGAAATCTGTTCCTGTGCCACCAACTTTACCTAAAACATCTCAAATCATCACCTCGTCTGCTACCCCGCCCCCGGCACAACGAGTCATCTATTCTACTCCAACTCCACCTCAACCGTCTATTTACTACCCATCTCCAAAACCATCACCTCCCCCAAAGGGAAAAGAGGTAGATACTACTTCGGCTGTCCATAAAGAACTTCTGGAGATAAAGGCAAAAATGGAGAGTATGCTTGGCGAAGTCCGAGGCGGCAAAGGACCTACTTACAAATATCCAGGTAAATCAGGAGAGTTATACATCCGATTACTCCAGAATGAAGTGGATGAAACATTATCTGAAACATTAATTAAAAGAGTAATTGCGGAATCACCAGGACCTCTTTTAGAAGACGAATATTTTATCGAAGAAAGACTCAGAAATCATATTAGTAGTCTGATTAAAATAGGTAGTCCTATTCAACTTGTTGATGGTAGTCCAAAGATAATCTGTTTAATCGGTCCAACAGGCATTGGTAAGACAACAACATTAGCTAAATTAGCCGCAGATTTTGCCTTTGAAAAGCGTAAAAAGGTAGCGATTATAACCGTTGATACATACCGTATTGCGGCTGTCGAGCAACTCAAGGCTTATGCCGAGATATTAAATCTACCATTAGAGGTCGTATTTACGCCTTCTGAATTTAAAACGGCTATTGATAAGTCCTCTGATTCTAATCTGATTTTGATTGATACCGCCGGCAGGTCTCAACGAAATTCTATGCAATTAGTTGAACTAAAAAGCTTTATTGATTCCGCCGGCTATCGTCTTGAGATTTTTCTACTATTAAGTGCCACGACCAAGGATAAAGAATTAATTGATATTGTTGATAATTTTAAAAAGGTCTCTTTTCATAAACTCATATTTACGAAATTGGATGAAACGGTTACCTTTGGTCCAATATTGAATCTTTCAACACAGATTCCACAAGGGATAGCTTATGTTACTACGGGACAGAATGTTCCTGAAGATATTGAAGAGGCTAATGCCAATAAATTGGCGAAATTGATTATACAGTAGGAGGCGAAGGGTCATT
The DNA here is from genome assembly GCA_040755795.1 of bacterium. Lineage (NCBI taxonomy): Bacteria > bacterium. The sequence continues at coordinate 3,028 of JBFLXS010000276.1, forward strand.
TCCTACACTCTACTTCTGTAACCGTTCAGGGATATAGCCACAGAGTCACAGAGAACACAGAGGGAATATATAACCACGAATGAATACGAATAATAAAAAGCAGGAAAACGAACCTAAAGGTTCCCACTACATTTATCGAATGTCACAGGTTAATTCGTGTCTATTTGTGGCTAATTTTCCTAATTCTCTGTGAACTCTGTGCCTCTGTGGCTGAACGCTTACCTACTTCTCAAGAGGTGAAATCAATGTTAGACCAGGCAGAAAATCTTAGACAACTGGTTAGACAAAGACAGATTGAAGAAGGGTTTATGTTGCCCGGCTGTAAGATAATAACCATAACAAGTGGTAAAGGAGGCGTTGGAAAAACTAATCTAACTGTAAATTTAGCCATCTCTTTTGCCTTAATGAATAAACGGGTCCTGATTTTAGATGCAGACCTGGGATTATCAAATGTAAATATTGTCATTGGTTTAGTGCCGCCACCAAAATATAATCTATTTCATGTCATTAGCGGGCAAAAGGAGATTAAGGAGATTTTGGCTGATGGTCCCTGCGGCGTGAAGGTGATTACCGGGGCAGTTGGAGTTACCAGACTTTCCAATATTTCAGCCAGAAAACGCAAACAATTTATTGACAAATTAAGTAGTTTATTTGACTCTTTTGATTTGATTTTAATTGATACCTCTGCGGGTATTTCGCCAAATGTGCTATCATTTATCTTAGCCGCTAATGAGGTAGTGTTAATTACTACCCCTGAACCAACGGCTATTGCTGATGCTTACGGCGTAATAAAGGCAAGTTCATCTATGAACAATGATGTTAACCTGAAATTAGTGGTTAATAGAATAACAAATATTATGGAAGGGAAAAAGGTTGCTGACCGAATAGTAAATATCGCCGGTCAATTCTTAAATGTCAAGGTAGAAAATGTTGGGTATCTTTTAGATGACCCTGTGGTAGCAAGGGCAGTTAGGGAACAAGCACCGTTCTTCCTCGCTTATCCAAAATCAAAGGCAACAGATTGTATTTATCACATCCGTAATAAACTGGCTAATATACCTGATGATTCACTTAACTATGGCATTAAGGGGTTTTTCAAACGATTATTTAGTTCAAATGGAGATGAACATCAATGGGATTAAAGATGGGTTTTTCGGTTGCTTTAATTAGTTCTTTTATTAACGGAGTAGTTACTTATTTTAAATTTTATCAGTATATCTCCAATGCTGAATTAGTTTTATTGATATTCTTACGACTCCTGATTACATTTATTATATTTTTTGGGTTAACCATAGGGATTTATATATTTCTACAAAAGGAAATACCACAAATATCTGGTAAAAAAGTGCGTCCGAAAAAACCAACAAAAATAGACTATGTCTTACCCTCTGTTTCTCCTGCTGGAGAGAAAATTACAAAAACAGAGGAAAAAGAAACACAGTCAGAAGAAACAATAAAACAAGATGCAGAGGCATTGGCTATGGTAATAAAAACAATGATGGCGGAAGAATAAACTGGTAATTGGCTATATAGTTACCAATTACCAATTACCAAAATTAAGGAGTAAAAAAATATGGCAAAAACAGAAGAAGAACTATGGAAAGAATATAAACGCACTAACAATCCTAAGTTAAGGGAAGAATTAATCCTTAAATATGCCGGGACGGTTAAATATATTGCTGGTAAAATCGCGATGAGCACACCACCACAGGTGGAATATGATGATTTAGTGAGTTATGGGATTTTAGGATTAATCGATGCCATTGAAAAATATAACCCGACAATAGGAACTACATTCAAAACTTATGCCATTACTCGAATAAAAGGCACAATAATTGATGAACTAAGGATTTTAGATTGGGTTCCACGGTCATTACGACAAAAGGCTAAACAGATTGAGAAAATCTATGGGGAGTTAGAGTATAAATCAGGTCGCCCGGCTACAGACCAGGAAGTAGCATCTGCCCTGGGGATAACTGAAGAAGAACTCTCCCAATTACTCTTACAGATGAGTGGCGTATCATTGATTTCCTTGGATGATATCTGGCGTTTAGATGATGAAGAGAAAATAGAAATAATCGATACGATTAAAACCCCTCCTGAACAAGGACCTGATGCAAAATTAGAACAAGAAGAATTGAAAAGACTTCTTATTGAGGCTATCAATAATCTCCCGGCGCGAGAAAAGGAAATTGTTGTTTTATATTATTATGATGATTTAACATTGAAAGAAATTGGAAAAGTGTTGGGCGTTACAGAATCAAGGATATGTCAATTACATAGCAAAGCAATATTGCGATTAAGAGGATATTTGAACAAAATACAGGAAATGTTTGAGGGATAAA
>JBFLXS010000277.1 GCA_040755795.1 bacterium
TCTTTCTCCCTTTCTCCTTTATTTCTGTCGGTAAAGGCTCAAAATCTCTATCGATAAACCAGACAGGCTCTTTAAATCGGCCTAACAGATGCGCCACTCCATCTACAAAACCATTCAAATACACCCCTACATCAGCCTCAGAGTCTATCTTAGCCGGTGTTGGGTAGCGTGGGTCTGAAATATCATAAGATTCATCCGGATGGTCTGTGACTATATTTTGCCCATTGGCATACTGGATAGCAGAACTTTCTACCCCGTCTATATCAACAATAATTTGATGGATAAGATTATCATCAGGAATAAGTTCTTCACCAGAAGTGATGGTAAAGGAAGTTGACGCTTCCCCCTTGGCAGGTAAATTTAGTGTAGAAGCAGGAGATTTAGTCAGAGAGAGACATTTTGATTTCTTTATAAGCTTCATTTTTATCTTGGCAGTCTTTGACTCTTTAGTATTATTTTTGATTGTGATGTAGTGTGTATGTAATTCATGCGGTTCTGTAAAATTCTGCCAGCTTGGATGGACAGAGACAACAAAATCCGTAGGGAAATGGTAGTAAGCTACCAAAGTAAATTGATTCAAAAAGAAACTTAAGGGACTACTATATCTATCAGTACAGTGGGCAGCCAATTGTATATCCTGTCCACTACCACCAACAACTATAGTGGCATGGGCAAAGGTATTATTTGGTTTTCCAAAGATAACTACATCTCCAACTTCTATGTCATCAGGAGGGACACTACCACTACTATGAGCAGCATTCTGAGAGTTGGTAAGATGAGTATGAAGATCATCACAATTAATAATGGTTTTCTTTCCACAAGGTTGAAGAAAAGCTCCAGGACCATCACTTAAATCAAGCCTACCTGCTATTAAACATTGAGATACAAAATTAGCACAATCTCGACATTTATTAGCAATACTATAATAGTTATACTCATGGTTGTAATCTGTATGAATACCATCTTCATCTTTATCCGTATTCCACCAATCTTCAGCATAACTTACTGCTTTATCCCGATCATAGGTAAGTCCATACGGCACAAAAGTAAAAATTATTCCTGCAACTATAAAATTTCTCCAAAGCCACTGTTGTAAACTGTATTTTAGTTTGAGAAAGAATTTAATCATTTCAAAATCTCCCCCTATAATATGTTTTATTTTGGCTTCTCTTCTATCTTTTCTAATATCTGTTTAGATTCTTCTCGAACATTTCTATTCTCATGTTTTAAAGCCTCTTTTAACGAGGATATTGCATCTTTATTTCCTTCTTTCGCTAATCTCTTTAAACATTTTAAAGCATCATCTCGTACATATTCATCTTTGTCATTTAGTCCCTCTTTTATAAGGCAAATTGCTTCTTTATTTCCCTTCCGCCCCAATCTCTCTAATAGTCTCAAGGTAGTCCGCCTAATATATTCATCTTTATCATTTACTCCCTCTTTTAGGAGGTGAAAAGCCTCTTTATCTCTATCTCCTATTTCTGCTAAACAACATAACGCTTCATTTCGTATCCACTTATCGTTATCTTTTAAAGCATCTCTTAGAACAGGAAATATTAATACCTTTGAATTATCTGGGTCTAAATTTATCAATGACAAAGCTGCCTCTAGACGCACCTTTATATCTTTATCTTGTAAAGCGGCTTTCATCGCAGGAATAGCTTCTTTTATCCCTAAATCCTTAAGAAATATAAAAGCCTTTGCTTTAATTAAAAGAGGTAATACTAATTCTATCTCTCCTGAAAGTGCAAGTGCGCAAGATGCAGAGCCACGTACTTTTTTATTTTCATCATTTAAAGCCTCTTTCAAAGCATTTATAACAGATTTATCCTTTATCCCCCCTAAAGCAGAAGCGGCCTGGACTCGTGCCTCAGCAACTTCATAAGTTTTTAACACCTCAATCAATACAGGTATTCCTCTTGGGTCCTCTGCGCGTCCTAAGTCAAGAAGTCTCATATCTTCATAATCTGGAGGGCATAATGTTTTATCTTTCATTGCCTTTCTTACACTTTTAATAAGAGAAGGCACTTGAGGTTTAAGCTTCTTTCTATAATGTTCTATTAATTCCATTTCTACTTTTGCCTGTTTTTCATCACCTTTATACCTTTTTACTAATTGTTCCCATATTTCTTCTCTTCTAACCTTCCACCATTTCTCTACTTCTTCCTGAGACATTTTCTCATACTGTCTAATCTCTGCCTCACTCATTTTAACCTTTGTTTCTTTCACTTCACTTTTACCTTCAGCCGTTTTCCCACCCATAGCTTGTAACACTGTACCTCCCCAAATCACCATACTTAAAACCACCAAACTCCCTAATACTTTTTTAACCATTTAAAAACACCTCCTCAAGATATTTTGAAATAAATTGAAATAGATAGGAATTTATTGTTTTTTTTACTACCAATTTCTATAAATTTCTACTATATTTCTATCTATTTCTATTATATTTAATATACCACATTTTTTAACATTTGTCAAATTCAATTTTTCATTTTCCCCTTATTCCTTATTTACACGTCTATTAGTTGATGTATCAAATTATCATCCGGTATTAATTCCTCACCTGAGCTAACTACGAAAGAGGTACTTGCCTCACTATCTGCTGGTAATTCTAATGTAGATACAGGATATTGGGTAATAGAAAGGCAACCTGATTCTTTGATAAGTTTCATCTCAATATTAGCCGTAAAAGACTTATTCTTTGCTTTGTTAGTAATAGTGATGTAATGCGTATGTGATTCATTTGGGTTAGTGAAATTTTGCCAGGTAGGGTGAATTTTAACAAAAATAGCTGGTACAATCTCAAAACTCCAGCGATAAGGAGACCCTTTCAAGTCATGTCCTGGTGTATTGGCATTATCCTTTGCCTCAATTGAGCAAGAATACTCACCGTAGTCTAACTTATTCACTGCTGATGCTTGATGGAAAGTCCCCTGTGGGGTATCCAATCTTATAGTTGAATTATCAATCCCTGAGGCATAGCCATTAACTGGTGGGTCAAAAAGTGTAGCAGAGATATTGACCGTATAAGGCGTGTCCTCAGCAATAATCACCTCACCATTTGCTGGGATGGTTGCAGTTACCTCAGGTTCCTCGGTGTCAACCAGGAAATTATACTCACCACTAATTGGGGCTTGAATAATATCTTGAACTTCCCGACAATTTTCATCGGCTATTGTTACCGGAATTGATATTGTCTCGTTAATATAAAGTTTGGCATTACCATCGTCGCCTTTAGAAATAGGGTGTTTTCCAGAGAAGTTTTTCCCCGAACCAGATAAATCAACCTTTGGTAGTGGTACTATTACAAATCCTCCCTTTTGGTAGATAAGTGTTGGTGGTCCAAGTAATGTATCAGAAGTAATAACCTTCACACTTATTGCCCCTTCTCGCACTGGTGATTCTGGTGAGATAGAGATATTGGCAGTAACAGGTGTAGTTTCAAATTCTTTTTGTAATATCTCCTTCTTGACACCAACATTTTTGAATAAATCTGTATGAAGGACAGATGGAATATTTAAGGTACTAAGTGCTATAGTTTCTAATAATTGTTGATGTAATCCTACCCCTTTGGCAGAATCAAAAGATACTACTCCATCACCATTATTTATCCTATCTTCTGCCAGATTAATGTATTTGACTTTAGGAACTTCAGGATTTAGTGCCTTTTGCGAGAAATAGTCCATAAAGTTACTCGAAGTGCGTAATTGTTCCATTCCCACAGTATCAGCATCCGGAAGGTCAATGCCAAATATATTAGCAATCTCATCGATTTTCTTAGCCTCTTTTACAAATTCATATACTCGATCTGCCCAAAAACTCCCCTTATTTGGTGTCCCCAGCATAATAATCTGATTGATGTCATTGCCGTAGCGGGGGATGTTGGAGATGGTTTTAGTGACTTCCTCCTTTTTATTTACATCATAATAAGTATACTCCATTGTAGATTGATATTGATTACCAAACATCATCGTATATAGTTCAGCAACCAGTCCACCTCTTGAGTAAGCTACTATATCCACCTTATCACTCCCTGTTCGTTTTTTAACCTCATCAATTGCCTGCTTAAGTAATTTCACATCCTCCTGGATAAATCCCTGCCCACGATTCAAAAACTCTTTACCTACATCCGCGAGGGTGAATACATCTATCCCTGCATTTTTCAATGTTTTTACCAGACATCCATTCTTCATATCTTGTGAAGTGCTGTTGATTCCTGGGAGAATCAACACTGGATATTTTGCTAACGCATTACTACACCATAATACGGTGAAGATTAAACCTAATGTGATCCTTTTAATCATAACTTACCACCTCCAATTACTCAAATACTTAAATCAAAATTCAAACTCACTATCTGGAATACCAGTGTTTATCTGGATATTACTTAATATATACTCTTCTCTTGTTTCATCTGGTCTGTATTTAGGAAGAGGAGGTTGAATTTTTACAAATTTTCTTGGAATCCAAATATTGTCAATCAATTCAAAGTCAGTAATTTCTGTCTGTTCTGTGTATCGCTCCATCCTCCTAGACCAACAATTAATTTTTTTTATAACACTCATATTATAATCAATCCATAATTCTACTGTAGCACCTGTAGGATAATTATAATCATCCTCAGGATTACTTTCTTTCGGCACAGCCTCAATGACCCAGATATTTTCTTCTGAGTGGCTGATGACTTTTGTATCGAATTTAGTCATTATCTCATCCAACCGCCAGTAGAAATCAAACCTACCCGGCTCTAATAAATAATACCAATAAAGTGGGTCAGAATCAATTTCCCATTTCCCCCATCTTAGGTGGAGGGTATACTCGGTATTATTTTTCGTAATAATTGTTCTCTTTTCATTAGGAGGAACTTCCTTAATCTTATCCGGTGCCTTAAAATACCATTTCTCTTTCTGACTATACACTCCTGTTGGGAACATAGGTGGGAGAGGTTTACTCTCTAATTTTACTGCCACATCTGCCTTCAGGTCTTGTATCTTCTGGTAATTCGCCTTGACTTTATCCAGCAATGCCTGGACAGTAGGCGTGCCGATTTGTTTTGGTCTAAGTTGTAGATTTTTCTTTTTAACCACCTGTTCCTGCTTTGTCTTTTGCTCCTTAGCTTTTAGCCATGGCCATTGCCATTCTATACCCTGGGCTATAGTGCTACTGCCCAGCAAAACACACATCACCGCAATACTACACATTATGGTCTTAATCCCTGTTCCTCTTGAATTTTCCTTTAAACTTCTTTTACCCATTTTAAATCTACCTCCTTAATTTTGGTAATTGGTAACTGGTGAATGGTAATTAGTTACCAATTAACCCATTACTTTTACTTAGTTTTAATTTCGTGAAGCCCTATT
>JBFLXS010000278.1 GCA_040755795.1 bacterium
CTTGGGCCAGGTTTGCTTGACACCGTGAAGAGTGATAATTCACAATTCACAATTGACAATTCACCATTCACCATTATTAAGGAAATTTAGGGAAGAAATTGTGAATGGTGAATTGTGAATGGTGAATGGTGAATAGTTACGATATAATTAACATATAGTGAAGTGGGGTGTGGGTTCGGATTTCTGGGTGCAGGGTTCGAGCCTGCAATTCTAGATTTTGTGCCTAATTTTCAGGAGAGATATGGAAACTAAATATAAAACTAAAAGAGGAAAATTAAGACGACTCGGTATTATATTTTTTGTATTATACTTCGTTTTTATATCCTCAATTATCTTTTCTCATACCCATTCATCAGAAACAGAGACGGATAATTGTCCAATTTGTTATATTATAAAAAACTTTCAACCTGTTATTATTACTGCTGATATTACTGCAGGAATATTTTTTTCTTACTTCTTTTTATTCTTGCCTCAAAATTTAATCCTGCCAGAATTAACCCTCAGGGATTTCTTCACGCGTGGTCCTCCAGAATTAAGTTTGTAGTTCATTTCTAATTTAAAAAAATTTCATTTTGGGACACAGATGGACGCAGAGCTCCAGGATTTTATTATCCGGATAATCTGCGAAAATAATCTTGTGTCCTATTAACGGGAGGTGTTATAAATGAAAAAGTATTTGATAGGTTTTTTGTGTTTTTTTATGCTCTATGGAGAGCAAATATTTGCTCAGGAGACAGAAGAGATGACCACTCCTGCTGCTCCACAAGGGATGCGTGGTATTCCGATTAATATTCCGGATATTAGTGTTGTTGGAGATATTGTTGGCAAGGTAACCAGCAATAAAAGCGATGAAGACCGCAACACTGTCCATATGAGAGAGATAGAGCTTGCTTTACAGGGGTTCATCTATCCTCAAATGCGGGCAGATGCCTTCCTGGCGATGCATCGACATGGGGAACATGTTGAGGCAGAGATATGCGAAGCCTATGTTAGCTTTTTGAAGGTAGCCGGAGATTTAGACATACAAATTGGCAAACCGCATATCACCTTTGGCAAGATAAACAAAGTACACCAGCATCACAGACACTATGTTGACCAACCGCAGGTTATTACAAATTTCTTTGGTGACCATGGACTGGTAGGGGAAGGGGGTAATTTAGGCTATCTCTTGCCATTGCCCTTTTTTGCTCAGTTTGATGTGGGTGCCTGGCGAATAGAAGGACATCATCATCATGATGGAACATCAACATGTGAACATAAGGATTTTGGATTAAGAAACGGGGTTTATACCAGTCGATTATGGACATCTTTCCCCATATCAGGCAACTCTGAGTTAGAAATAGGAATAAGCAAGGCAAAGGGAAGAGGTGCCCATTATAAGGAGCATCTGGATAATGCAGAGGTTTATGGGGTTGATATAATTTACAAACGCTGGCCGTCTGCCCACAGCCGACTGATATTCCAGACCGAATGGCTGCATTTGAAACGCCAGGTTCCTCCTGGCACATTGAAAAGGGATGGATTCTACAGCTTTCTCAATTACAAATTTGATAAATACTGGGATGTGGGGCTAAGATATGATTATGCCGAGAGTGCATGGCCTTTCTTGGATGAGAACAAGCAACTTTTACCTGAAACCGGTGATGAGGCCTCAACATCTCTGATTATCACCAGAAGCCTGACTGAGACTACCGGACTGCGATGTCAGTATAAAGCCAATAGCCATTCCAGGGATGAGGCTTATCTCCAGATTATCTTTGGAATAGGCCCACACAGCCATCCGCTGGAGTAAATATTGGTAACTGGTAATTGGTAACTGGTAATTGGTAACTGGTAATTGGTAACTGGTAACTGGTAATTGGTAACTGGTAACTGGTAACTGGTAATTGGTAAATATTTAACCAGTTACCATTTAACCAATTACCAAATAAATATGGAGGTGAAAAAATGAGTAGGATAAAATTAAAACTCTTATGGGTGTTTTGTACTGCCTTTCTTGCATTCGGCGGCTACACCTATGGAGCAGGAAAAATAAATGTAGTTACTACCACTACAGATCTGGCTGATCTGGTGAAGGTGGTTGGCGGTGATAGGGTTGAAGTAGTTAGTCTATCAAGGGGAAGTCAGGACCCTCATTTTGTCGAACCAAAACCAAGTATGGTTATTCAACTAAAAAAGGCTGATATGCTGGTTAAAATGGGTATGGACCTGGATATGTGGGTAGATGGACTGATTGCTGCGGCCAGAAATAAGAAAATTATCTATGGGGAAAAGGGTTATGTTGATGCTTCAGTAAATATTGAGCGGTTAGAGGTTCCCAAAGAAAAGATTGATGGCAGTATGGGAGATATTCACATCTACGGTAATCCCCATTATCAGACTGACCCGGCAAGTGCTAAGCCAATGACCAAAAATATTCTTGAGGGACTCTGTCGAATATCTAACAAAGATTGTAACTATTTTAAGCACAACCGTCAAGAATATCTCAAAAAACTGGATGAGAAGATTGGTACCTGGACCACAATGTTGGCTAAGTTCAAAGGCAGTAATATCGTTACCTATCACAACTCATGGCCTTACTTTGCCAAACGATTTGGGTTAAATGTAATCGAACATATCGAGCCTAAACCAGGTATTCCACCATCAGCAGCTCATCTGAGCAGCTTGATAAAGGTAATGAAAGAAAAGAAGGTCAAGGTGATTTTGGTAGAGCCTTATTTCCCTTTAAAAGGCTGTCAAATGGTTGCCAGAGAGACTGGAGCAAAGATATTAATCTTTCCACCATCAGTTGGTGGAGTAAAAGAAGTTCAGGACTTCCTTGAGCTGTTTGATTACAACATCAATCAATTAGCTAAGGCGTTAGAATAATATCCTGTGTGGGGTGCGGCCAGACACAAGTTACCGCACCCCATCTGACTGGAGATAAATAACAATGTTTGAATTAATCATTCTGCCATTTTTGGTCTGTCTAATCCTGACCGGTATCTATACCTATTTTGGTCTTCATGTAGTTGAGCGTGGGATAATCTTTGTTGATTTATCCCTGGCACAAATGGCCGCTCTGGGTGGTGCTTGCGGATTGCTTTTTGGTATTGGACTGGATGAGCCGTTAGTCTATATCTTTTCCTTTGGTTTTGCTGTTATTGGAGCGGGCATATTTACCCTGACCAGGATGAAAGAGGCACAATTGCCGCAGGAGGCAATCATTGGCATTGTCTATGTAGTCTCAGCAGCAGCCGCTATCTTAGTTTTGAACCAAATACCTGAGGGAGCAGAGCACATTAAAGAGATGCTGATTGGTGGTATCCTTTTTACTTCACCAAAGGATATCCTGATTATATTTACCCTATCACTTTTAGTTGGTTTATTCCATTTATTCTATAGAAAACGATTTCTGCTTATTTCCTATTCTATAGATAAAGCCATAGAGTCAGGCATTCCAATCAGGCTCTGGGATTTTCTGTTTTATGTTACCTTTGGGTTGATAGTAACGGTCTCTGTGCGCATCGTGGGGGTGCTGTTAATCTTTTCCTGTTTAATCATACCAGCCTTATGTGCTATTCTTCTAGTATCTGGCTTTGGGAAAAGGTTAATGGTTGGCTGGGCAATTGGGGTGCTTGCCAGCATAGCCGGTCTTTATGCCTCCTGTGCCTTTGATTTTCCTGCTGGGGCTTCTATTGTGTGCAGTTTTGGATTGCTACTGGGCATAACCGCTATCTTGAGGAAATAGGGGGATATTTCCCCCCTATTTATTGACCTAACAATTCGTTGCAGTGGAGGGCAGAGGTTAACTGCTTTTCAAAAGTTTCCACCTGTGCGGTTAAATGTAAAATGGATAATGTCCAATGAAAATGTATAACTGAAAGGTAATGAGTCTGGCGAAGTACTAAAATTTCCCATTTTTCATTTCCTATTTTACATTTTACATTTATTTTTCCTTTGCGTCTCTGCGATGAATTAGTCTAATCGCACAGGTGGATAAATTTCAATGTGGAAAGATTGAAAGAAGGCATAAAGAGATTTGTTCTGTAACATCTCCCTGCCCTTCGTACTCTTCGTGGTGAACAGTTACTATCCGTGTTAATCTGTGGCTGAATAGTTACTGGTAATCATTTACAAAAATGTGTGTCCCCTTATTCCCGAATCATGTTAGTCAATTCAAATGTTGTCTTCAAGATTCTTTCGGTAATATCTTCAGATAAAGAACCCATTCCACAACTTGGTGTGATAAATAGATTTTTTAATAATAGGTCTTTTGGAATATCTTGACTGACTAATTTACTGGCTAAAAGCTCTATCCCTTCGGTGAATCTTCTAAATAAAGTATGAACATTCTCATTCAGAATTTCCTCAGAACTTGGAACAATTCCCCAGGCAAGCGTTCCCCCTCTATTTAAAAATACGGTTAATTCTTCCGGATATAAAGCAAGATTCAAAATGAACTCGTAGGCATCAAAATTAACAATATCTACGCTTGTTTCCATAAGCACTGACCAATCGGTATTACCACAGCAATGAATACCAACTAAGGCATTACTATTTTCTTTAATAGTTTTAATTACTTCATTTAAAGAAGAAACTATTGTTTCCTTACTTAAACTAATATAGGCAGAACCAAAGGCAGATAAATATGGTTCATCAATAAAGATGATTATTGGTAGATTCAGGTCGTTAAGTTTTGTGATTTGCCAGACTGATTTCATTGCCAATCCCTTAATTATCGTGTCAAATAATTGCTCATTATAGATAATTGCCCTTTTAGTTTCATCAGGAACCGTCAAACCAAAACTAATAGGTCCGGTGATTTGTCCTTTGATAAATTTAATCCCGGCAGGCATCTGTTTTTTTAAATACCTTAGCATCGCATAAAATCCCGCCGCATAATCCTCGCCTATTTTAAAATACTCTATTTCCTTATCAAGATAGTTTTGATAGAATTTTTCTAATTGGGATTCTACATCTTTAGTTGTCTCGAAGAAAATCCTCTGGTTTTCTTCATCCCATATCAGACAGGGTAAATTCTCACTATATTGGAGATACATATTTTCTTTAAAAGACAACTGTGGTAATTGGGGCCAGATAGGCACATCTGGCAGGTTATCTAATATGAGCGTGATAGTTTTTTCAATATCTCTATGTGGCAGACTGCCAATAGCTGTAGCAAAACAATTCATTTTGCTTCCCTCCTTTTCATTTGGTAATTGGTAACTGGTGAATGGTAATTATACTCCAGTGGGGTATAAATTGTGATTATTTAAAGTAATCGGTAATCAGGTAATCAGTAATCGGTAATTTGAGATAGCAGGCTACTGCTTGCTCTTTACCGATAACCTGATAACCGATAACCTGA
>JBFLXS010000279.1 GCA_040755795.1 bacterium
CCTGTTACTATCAACTCAGGTTATCGGTTATCAGGTTATCGGTAAAGAGCAAGCAGTAGCCTGCTATCTCAAATTACCGATTACTGATTACCTGATTACCGATTACTTTAAATAATCACAATTTATAGCCCACTGGAGTATAATTACCATTCACCAGTTACCAATTACCAGAAATAAGGAGGTAAAAAACAATGGGAAAAGGTTTAGTAACAGCAGCGGATGCTAATTTTGATGAATTGCTTAAGTCCAGAGAACTATTAATCGTAGATTTTTGGGCAGAGTGGTGTGGTCCATGTCAAAGACTTACACCCATAATTGAAAAGGTAGCTAACGAATATGCAGGGAGAATAATAGTCGCTAAATTGAATGTCGATGAAAACACAAACATTGCTACAAAATATATGATTATGAGTATTCCGACATTAATATTTTTTAAAGATGGCAAGGAAATTAACAAAATAGTAGGATCAATTTCAGAAAATGAGTTAAAGAAGAAAATAGATAGTTTTCTTTAGTAAGCATTCAGCTATCAGTAGGGGAAAATAAAGGGATTCGGGATTGGGATTTGGGGTTCGGGAATGAAAGAATTCCATAACCACTAAATCCGAACCCCAAATCCCGATTTTGAGGGGAAACGGTCATGTCCACGGGCGTGGACACAAAGGACGATGAAAATTAATGGGACACAGATGAACACAGATAACACAGATAAATTAAAGAATTAGATTTTTACCTTTGTGTCTTTGAGTGAGATATTTTTAAAAGAAATCTGTGTTCATCCGTTTAATCTGTGTTCATGTAAGCGTTCAGGTGGTGTAACAAAAGGAGATATGGAGATTATGGAGATAAGGGGATATATTTAGGAGTTTTTGGTGAAAGGGTTAGGGTTAGGAGGCTGGTTTGGTTTAGGGGTTATGAAGTTAGTCTTTTTGCAAAACCATCTTCACTTAACTTCCATACCAACTTCATAACCATAACCTTTTGCTCAATTATCCAGGAAATTTATAATCTCCATATCTCTCTTATCTCCTTATCCCCTTTCTTACACTTTGATGTATCGCCTGAACGGTTACGTGTTCATCTGTGTTCTATTTATGCGGCTATTTTCAGGGGAAAAGATGAACAAGAGAAAAATAGACGATATTTGCAATAAAATAATCAAATGGAGTTTTTTGGGACTCCTCGCTTTGGTTCCTCTTTATTTTGATACGCATTGTCGAGGTGTATTTGATGTTCCAAAGATGACTTTATTACGCCTATTTTCTTTAGTGATAATTGGCGCCTGGCTTTTAAGGATAATTCTTACCAGAGAATTTAACTTTGTGCGAAGTCCATTAGATATACCCGTATTAGCCTTTCTTTTAAGCAGTATTGCCTCAACTATATGCTCTGTTGACCCATTTACAAGTTTAGTCGGTGCCTACAAAAGACATGAAGGGTTGACAACAACAATTAGTTATGTTCTGCTATTTTTCACCGCTACTAATTTATTACATAATAATCACAAATTACTTCATCTAACTGCTTATGTCGGTATAGGGATAGGATTTATTGTCTCTTTTTACACATTCATTCAACGGGCAGGACTTGACCCTATTTCGTGGGCCGCAGATGTTACAGAAAGAGCCGTATCTACTTTCGGTAATCCTATATTTCTGGGGGCATATTTAGGAATGCTTATCCCGGTGGCATCAGGATGTTTCTTCTTGAAAGAAGAGGTTAAAAAGGTCATTACTAAGAAAAAAGATAAGAAGAAAAAAACAGTTAGAGAGCAAAAAATAGGGATTGAAACAATAAAAATCTGGATATGTGGGATAACCTTGATAACAATGTATGCATCCTTATTCATAGCTAAAAGTCGTGGTCCTCTGGTTGGTTTAGGAGCCGGAATGATTATTTTTGCTATTTTGTGGGCTAAAAAGGCACTTGTTTATACTCGAAAAAGGATAATTGTTTTTGGTCTATCATTTTTTATCCTGACAACTTATCTTTGCCTTCAACCAAATTCGTTAGCCGAGCGAATAGTTAATGTTTTTAAATCAGCTCAGCAAGAAAAAGGTGAACAGCTCGAAAGAATACTTATTGACAAAGAGGCATCTCCAGAAAAAGCTAATCAGATAAAAGAAGGATGGCTAACCAATAAACTTGTCGGAGCACTTGGCTCGCGATATTTTATCTGGCGAAATTCAGCAATAATTATGGCACGCTATCCTCAAGATGGCCCAATTCGTGGCCCACTCACCTTTCCTTATTGTGGATTGGTATTTGGGGTAGGAGTAGATACGATGAAATGGGTGTATCCGGCTTTTGAACTGCCGGGGATGGAAAAATTAGAAGGGGCAAATGTTGATTACGATAGGGCTCATAATGAAGTATTCGATACCGGCGTGACAAAAGGTTTAGTTGGATTAGCCATTTATTTCTGGTTAATAGCTGCCTTTAGTTATCTGGCAATTAAAGGATATAGACAAAGTCCCTCACCAGCAGATAAAGTCTTAATTGCTGGTTTTTTCTCTGCCTTTGTCTCCTATATTATTCAAAATCAATTTGCCTTTGCCGTGATTTCTTTTACACCCTTTTTCTGGACATTAATGGGGATGACGATGGTCATTTGTGGCTATACCAATCTTAGTCAGGAAAAAATAGAACAGGAAACATCTAAAAAAACTTCTGCCTCTATTCAATTTACACCTGCTCAAATCGCTCTATCTACTTTAGTTGTGTTTATGGTATGTTTATTAGCCTACCTTTCTCTTTTTCCATATCGAGCAGATTGTTATTTTAATAAAGGGGAGAAGGCAATTCATGACCAGGATTTAGATACCGCTTTAAAGATGTACGAAAAAGCCACCCAATTCAATTTCAGAGAAAGACATTACTATGGCGAGTTGACCTACACCTATTATAAAAAAGCCGCCTCTATTCCGATGAATCAAATAGAATTAAAAAAGGAATGGATTTATAAGACACATAATCGGATAAAAGATGCCTTTAAGGTCAATCCCAAAGATGGTTATTTTTATAATATTTTAGGTGCTACCTATGCTTTAGAATACGATGTCGGGTCTAAAACAGCCAAACAAAAGGCGATTGATGCCTATCTGACCGCATTAAAATATAATATTGTCTTTGCTGAACCGCTTAATAATTTAGGTGCATTATATTCTAAAGATAACGAGTATGATAAGGCGATTGAGGTATATAAAACAGTGGCGAAGATGAGACCAAATGAGGGACAATGTCAAGTAACAATTGGCGATATTTACTTCCGTAAAAAAGACAATGAAAATGCAATTAAGTGGTTAAAATCTGCCCTAGCCATTGACCCAACATTAATTAATGCCCATCATAGATTAGGTGAGGTCTATTTTAACTATGGAAAATTTGAGGAATCGGCAAAGGCATTTGAAGAAATAGTCAAAATAGACCCTAAAAATATTGATGTCCATCGGGATTTAGGCGCGGCCTATTTTAGAGATGCTGAAACAAAAAGAGTAAAAGGACCAATTAATGAAGCAATTGCCTCATATCAGAAGGCAAAAAGTGAATTTGAACTCTATTTAAGATACCACCCGGAAGATACTGGAATTAGACAAATAGTTGAGTCGATGAGATAGAAAGTTTTCGACCGAATATAAAAATTGTTTTTTATTGACAATCTAACAAGAATAAAGTATAATAATAAAACAATGGTTAAAGTAGATAAAAAAACAGATAAATCTGAAGAAGAAATAAACACTATCCAAATAGTGAGTTTTTTAATAGATAATGCTCTGTATGGAATGGATATTAGTAATGTTCGAGAAATTATAAAGGTTGGTAAAATTACTTATGTGCCGGGCAGCGCTGAATACATCACAGGCGTTATGAATCTCCGCGGAATGGTCATTGCTGTTGTTGATATGGGTAATTTACTTGGTTTCTCTAAAATTGTCTTTTCTGACCAGACACGAATTATAATTACAGAAATACAAAATCAAACTCTGGTTGGATTCCTGGTGGATGAAATTATTAATATTGTCAATGTGTCACCAGATAAAATTGAACCTCCACCAGCTACTCTCGAAAAAAACAGGACTAAATATATCAAAGGTGAAGTTCAAATGGACGGTGAATTAATGGCAATATTAGATCTGGCAGAGATATAAATCGTAACCGTTCAGGTGGTAATTCACCGCACAGACGCAGAGGAACAGAGAAGACATGGAAATAAATCAGATAACAGAAAAGATTATTGAGGTAATTTTTGTAATACATAGGACATCAAAACCAAATTTGTTAATCAATCATGATATGTCGGTCCTCAAAAGCTTGCACTGATGAAAATCCGTGATGGAATTCTGCGTCTGGTAAATAGTTTTTAATTTTTTCTCTGCGTCTCTGTGTCTCTGCGGTGAACGGTTACTATAAATCCAGGTGATTTTATGGAAATCGAATTAGCCCTTTTTAGATTACAAAATCAACAATTTGGCATTGAGGTTAAATCCATAAATAGAATTCTTACCTCATCTTTAAATAAGAAAACCCAAAAGATTCATTTTGAAGATGTTGAAATTCCAACAATAGATTTAACCCGTGAGTTTAATCTAAATAATCACAAAAAAAGGCAAAAAAAAGAAATTATCCTTGTTGAATTCGATGGGATTAAAAAAGGATTATTAGTTGATGAAGTCTTAAGGATTTTAAAAGTAAATTTAGATAAGGTTAAGGTCATCCCTTCCTTGATAAAAACTACTGCCCCAAAAGACCATTTCTGGGCAGTAGCACAAGTTGAAGAGGAACTCATTTTATTATTAGACATCCGTAAATTATACACCAATGGTAAGTGGTGATAGAGAAAGATGCAGGATGCAGAATGTTTTAATATGAATCCTGTATCAGGTATTTGTTATAGGGCTTCACGAAATTAAAACTAAGTATACGTAATTGGTTAACTGGTAACTAATTACCATTCACCAGTTACCAATTACCAAATAGGGCTTCACGAAATTAAAACTAAGTATACGTAATCGGTTAATTGGTAACTAATTACCATTCACCAGTTACCAATTACCAAATAGGGCTTCACGAAATTATAAAGTAAGTAATCGGTTAACTGGTAACTAATTACCATTCACCAGTTACCAATTACCAAATAGGGCTTCACGAAATTATAAAGTAAGTAATCGGTTAATTGGTAACTAATTACCATTTACCAGTTACCAATTACCAAACTAAGGAGGTAAAAAAATGTTAAAAACATCAGTTAGAAAAAAGGTAATCTATGCTGTAGGAATCTTTATGGTAATTGGGGTAATTATCAATGCGGTTTATACCTTATTATCCATTAAGTTCACCCCAGAG
>JBFLXS010000280.1 GCA_040755795.1 bacterium
TAATCAAAAAAGCTTACAACGACAAATAGATGAGTTAAGAAATGATTTAAAATGGGGTTTTGGAATAATATGTGGGGGTATGTTTGCTCTATTAGGAGGAATGGTTGCTCTGGCGGGATTTGTTATGTGGGACCGCAGAACGGCATTAGCTCCTGCGGTTAAACGAATAAAGATAGTAGAAGAGCAAGAAAAGAAGCTAGAAAAGGTATTACGGGAATATGCCGGGCAAGAGATAAAGTTTGCTCAGGCAATGCGTGCCGCAGGATTACTTTAAAGTGATAACTGGTATGCCAACAATGAAAGAGGCAGTGAGATAGTTAAAATGATTAAAAAGATAATATTAGGCGGTGTCCTTGTTAGTTTTCTTATCGGGCCTAAGATAACGATAGTAGGTGCTCAAACCCAGGAAACAATAACTATTTCTGCAAAAGAATTAATAGAAAGACTATCAAGGATAGAAGAGAACCAAAGAAGTCTCCAACGACAAATAGATGATAATCAAAAAAACTTACAACGACAAATAGATGATAATCAAAAAAGCTTACAACGACAAATAGATGAGTTAAGAAATGATTTAAAATGGGGTTTTGGAATAATATGTGGGGGTATGTTTGCTCTATTAGGAGGAATGGTTGCTCTGGCGGGATTTGTTATGTGGGACCGCAGAACGGCATTAGCTCCTGCGGTTAAACGAATAAAGATAGTAGAAGAGCAAGAAAAGAAGCTAGAAAAGGTATTACGGGAATATGCCGGGCAAGAGATAAAGTTTGCTCAGGCAATGCGTGCCGCAGGATTACTTTAAAGTGATAACTGGTATGCCAACAATGAAAGAGGCAGTGAGATAGTTAAAATGATTAAAAAGATAATATTAGGCGGTGTCCTTGTTAGTTTTCTTATCGGGCCTAAGATAACGATAGTAGGTGCTCAAACCCAGGAAACAATAACTATTTCTGCAAAAGAATTAATAGAAAGACTATCAAGGATAGAAGAGAACCAAAGAAGTTTACAACGACAAATAGATGATAATCAAAAAAACTTACAACGACAAATAGATGAGTTAAGAAATGATTTAAAATGGGGTTTTGGAATAATATGTGGGGGTATGTTTGCTCTATTAGGAGGAATGGTTGCTCTGGCGGGATTTGTTATGTGGGACCGCAGAACGGCATTAGCTCCTGCGGTTAAACGAATAAAGATAGTAGAAGAGCAAGAAAAGAAGCTAGAAAAGGTATTACGGGAATATGCCGGGCAAGAGATAAAGTTTGCTCAGGCAATGCGTGCCGCAGGGTTACTGTAAAGGAAGTATCTGACGAAAAGGTAAATTTAATGGCAGTAATTGAAAAAAATATTAGATTAGTTGGCTCAAAAGGGGAAAAAGAGGTCTGTGCATTATTTGATTCAGGCTCTACTTACTCCTGTGTTGTCCCTGAATTGGCAAAGATATTAGGTATCCCTGAAAAATTACCAAAACCTATGGAGTTTGAGACGGCTAAAGAGAAAGAAAAAGTAACCGCTAATGAACGAGTAAGTCTTGATTTCTATATTGATGGATTACGGTTATCGGATGAATTTATGTTACTGCCAGAATTATCAGAACAAACTATCATCGGGGCAAAAACCTTACAATCCTGGCGAATGAAACTGGACTTTGAACACGATGAGGTAATTATTGACCCAAGAGTAACTAAATTACGAATAATTAGAAATAAGTAACTCTTTAGCCACTGATTAACACAGATGAGCACGGATAAATCCAGAAGTCAGAGGATAGATGAGAAAGGGTGAAACGGAGAAAGGGAGAAACGGAGAAGGAGAGGAGACACGAGGCACTATACCTGAATTTTCAGCCTTCAACCTGATTACGGACAACGGACACGGATTACGAATTTTCAGTGTTTTATCCGTGTCCATCTGTGGCTGAATAGTTACAAAATAAATTATTAACACAAAAGATAGAAATGAATAATAATCATTAGGGAGAGGGTTCATTTTCATCGCTTTTCCCGTGATTTCTTTTGGGCGTTCACAGAAGGTTGAAAGTGGAAATTCGAAATTAGGGAGAAATGCTCATGTCCACAGCGTGGACATAGAAAACGATGAAAATAGTAGGTAGGGAAGGAATAAACCTCGGGATAGTGAGTTTTCCCTACTAATTCACTAATCAAACAAAAGTGAGCCGTCTTCCATAAGTTTGATATGTTCGATCTTTGAGATATAATTACCCATGACAATCCGTAAGAGTTTATCTGAGGGAGAAATACTTCTTTAGAAAAAAAGAAAGGATGTCCATCCTGATGACATTCTGAAGAAGGAAGATAAATTTTTACGGTTAAAAATATAAAAGATAAAAAAAGAGTACCTTGTGCCTGCCCAATCTTGCAAAGAAAGGTGGTGAAAAAGTTCCTCCAATTTGGTTTGCCGGGCAATAAGGAAAACAGGTAGAATGCCTGTTTTACCAGAGATAACAAACAGGATGCTTGTTGAACGATAACTCAATTTTCCAGATTGAAGTTAGATAGACAACAAGGAAGATGTTTGTATTACTATAAGGTACAGGGGAAAAAGTTAAACTTAAGGTTTGAACCTTAAGAAAAACCTTTTTTTAAAGGAGGAACAAAAAAATTATGAAAAAGAGTTTAGTTTATTTAGTGGCAAGTGTGGCGGTGTTAATGTTGACAATGCCAGCATTTGCGGAGATAGAATGGTCGGGTAATATCCTGGCAGGGATTGAGAAGATGGATTATGGAACGGACACTCTGCCAAGTGATAATGTGAGTGATGAGCTTCAATTCTCTAACATAAAGCTCAATCTCGATGTCAAGGCAGATGTATGTGATGGGGTGGTAGGAGTTGCTCAACTTCGCGCGGTTTGTGACGACCCTCATGTGACGAAAAGATGTGTGTATGTGGAGATAACCGACAGGATTATCCCGGATGCATCTCTCCAGATTGGACGAGTAGATCTTCCATTAGGTGCAGAGTATCAAAAGTCATCAGAGAATGCTAACACGATGCATAACCCATTGATATTCAACTCAGTATTAGCCGATGATATGGCAGACCTGGCGATAGATGATGGGTTGCTGATTAGTAAAACAATGGGTGGTGTTGACTGTAAATTGGGAATCACCAATGGCTACGGCAGTTGTGGTGAAGAAAACTGCAAAGACACTAATGGTGAGAAGGCGATTACCCTTAACCTATCAGGTGATTGTCCAGCAGTACCAGGTTTAACTCTTGGAGCTACTTACCATACCGATGACTGTGCAGATCAGGTTAACGAAACAGATGAAGGAGATTTATGGATAATTGATGCCGCATATGCAAGTGGATTGTGGAAATTCGCAGCCGCTATGGGAAATCTCGAGGTAAAGGGAGGTACTGCTAATTACATTGTGACAGATGACATTGATTATTTAGTGCTTGAGCTGGTGTATGGTAATGGTGAGACACCATGGTGGGTTGCTGCCCGTTACAGCACCAAGGAACCTAATACGAGCCTTTCATGGTATTCAATTCCAGATCCAAAGGATGATGAAGAGAGATTAGAGCTCGGTGCAGGTTACAAACTCTGTGATAACGCTTATCTGAAGATAGAATACATTGACCAGGAAGTAAAAGATGAAACTAGTGGCGGACAGGCTATCAATGACTTGAATGATTACGATGGAATCAAGGCGGTAGTGAATGTGAGAATGTAGTTTTCAGAGACACAAGGTTTTAACGACGATTAAACAAAAGGGGGTTGGATTTAGAAGTTTAAATTCAATCCCCTTTTTGCTTTTTAGAGTAACATTTTTATTGACATTTTTAGTGTGGAATGTTACAATAATGGAGGAATAAGATTATTTAATCAAGGAGGAACAAGATATGGTTGAAGGAATACAAATACTGGATAAAATTCATAATCTGGAAAAATTAGTACAAAATAAATTTTATGATGAAATAATGATACAAACAATGGATAAGTTAATTCAATATGAAGAAAGAAGTCAAAGAAAAGAATTAAAGAAATTGGATGAGGAAAGAAAAGTATTTGAGAAGAAACATAAAATGGATTCACACATATTTCATACTAAATTCCATAATGGAGAGATAGGTGATGAAACAGACTTTTTTGAATGGGATGCTTTATGTGAGATGTATGAAGATACATTAAAAAGGTTGAATATTTTAAAAGGAAAGGAATAATGATTGATGCTTATTTTACTAATATAAAATCACTCTTTATATTAAGTGATATTATTAAAGATTATGCGATTAGAAGGGAGAAGATAAGACAAAAAGATGGTTTTATTCGAATTAAAGCAATACTTTCAGATAATGACACATTGGAAGTATTTGAATTTGTGAAACTTGAAGATGATACCTCTTTAAAGATAGAAACATATAAACTTCACTGGCAAAGTGCTGATGGTAAGACAATAATGAGATGGGATAATGCAGAACACTATCCAACTCTTGATAATTTTCCCCATCATGTACATATTGGAGAGAATGAAACTCCAAAATCTTCCCCACAGATGTCTATTGAAAATGTTCTAAAGATTATTAAAGAGAAAAAATTAGAAAAGGAGGAATAAGAAAATGGAGGGTGTTTATATCGTTTTAGGAGGATTAATTATTGTATGTCTTCCATTAGCCATATATTTTGTCTATCAGGATAGAAAAGAAGTCAAGCATTAAGAAATTCGTAACTGTTCACCGCAGAGACGCAGAGGAACAGAGAAATAAATCAGATAACAGAAAAAATTCGACCTGTACGGTTAGAAATTACAAGCAATGCAACCATTTCAGTGTAAAGAAGGGGGATAAGGAGATAAAGAAGGATATGGAGATGGAAGAATATCAAGAAAATTTACTTGCTGAGGCAGTAATTTAATGTATCATACCGTAATCTCCCTATCCCTCTATCTCTCTATCTCCTTTTCTTACACCAACTAACGCTTGCAGATAATTCTCGAACTGCTAACCGTACAGGTCAACAACTTTCCATAAATTTCTATTAGTTTCTATTAATTTCAATTTTTTTTAAATATCTCCCTATCTCCTTAATCTCCACATCTCCTTTTGTTACACCACCTAACGCTTACCCAAATTCCTTCAACACGACACTATATTTATCCTTTCATTGGAACAAAGAAAAGATATGTAGTCAGCCCCCTTTTATTATACCCTTCTTCTCTTTGGTGGGCGGCAACCGTTATGGGGGATAGGGGTAACATCTTTAATTGCTTTAATATCTAATCCAGCGGCTTGCAAGGCGCGGATAGCTGATTCTCTACCTGAACCTGGTCCTCTAACAAAAACTGAGACTTCACTCATTC
>JBFLXS010000281.1 GCA_040755795.1 bacterium
TGGTAAAATCTGTGACTACATTGCAAGAAATATCATGAGCAGTAATAGTAATAGTAAATGCCTGACCAGCTGTCTGGGGAGAAGAAATAGTATCGAAATGGAAATGGTCTAAATTACCTGGAACAACCGTAACTGTCTCGCTATCTCCGGTCAAAGGATTGCTCGTAACACTAACCTGTGGATTACCAACCGTGGTATCATAGTAATCAAGCTGAGCTTTAGATTGGCCATCTGGAATAACAACACTGGTGATCTGGGTAACAGTACCTTTAGTTCTAAATTGGCCAGTTGAAGCAGTTGAGGTTAGATAAACAGTATGACTTCCAGCTGGCTGGGTATTATCGTATTTATCCTGAACCTCTATTTCCATTGTTCCCTGAGAAGCAGTAGTAATTACTAAATTAGAAGGACTCAAAGAAAGATGGTCAGCACTAGCAGGATTGATATTAATAGAAGTCTGACCTGTAACACTAGAATAAGTAACCTTAATTTCTCTGGCTGCTCCAGTTTTAGTTAAAGAAATTTGGCCAGTCCAAACACCAGCTGAAAGTGCTACGCTTGTTGGACTGATTGTTCCACCATTAGAAGAACTCAAAATAACTGTTTCATTAAATACATTTGGACCACTACTTAAAACATTGCCAACCTTATCTTTGGCTAAAATAGTCAAATTAAAGGGAGTGCCGGCTATTGCTGAAGAAGGAACTTCAAGAGTGAAAGAAGCCAAAGGTCCAATCTGAACAGGAATTGGAGAGGAAGTATCAGGATCTTTCAAGGGATTTTCATGTTGAGCTTTAATTTGCCAGGAGCCAGGATTATTGATAGTTACCAAAACTATAGCCCGACCTCCATAACCTCCTTCTCCTAAAGCTACCTGGGTAGGCATAGTTCCACTAGGAGCTGGATCTATGAACTCTAAATTAACATTCCCAGTAGCTCCTGTTACTCTGTTACCATAAGCATCAATAGCATCAATAATTATCTGGAATGGAGTACCAGCATTTTGAGTTTGAGCAGGGCCAGTAAGAAATCGAGGTGAATTCTCTTTTGGCGTTGCATACTGGCCTGGAATCATTACTCTTAATCTAACAAATGGAGCAGGCCGAACTATCACTTCAGAACTTTCATCTGAAATCTTACCAGGATTGGTTTGATCATTAGCAGTAATAGTATGAGGAGAATTATCAGCATCATAAAGAGTTGCTGGTAAAGTAACTCGGCCATTTACTAAAGAGGTAAGAGAAGGTAAGTCAGCCGTAGAATCAGTGGAAGATAGATAGACTTGATCAGTAACTGTATCAATTAAATTCCAACAATCATCAACTGCATTTACTGTTACATTAAATGGCTGACCCACATACTGAGAATCAGGACTGCCTGTTTTTCCAGACAAAGTTCCTGGAGCCTCCTGTTGGCCTGGTAGAATTATTTGAAGTTTAGTAAATGGGCCTTTCTGAACTTCAAAATTATTAGAATTTGAATTAATAGAGGTAACTGGATCAGTAACAGTGATATAAACAACTTCAGCTTTTTTGCGAGCTTCAACTAAACCAGACCATTTTCCAGCCGTGAAATTAGAAGAAGCAGTAGGACTAATAGTTTCTGGGCCAGTAGAAATAGTAAAGTTAACTGATCTTTCAAATAGATTCGGTCCTCTGTCTAAAATATTTTCAAACTTATCTCTAGCTTCAAGATTTAGGTTGAATGGTTCTCCAGCAGTTTGAACTGGATAAATATTAGAAATATAGAAACGATCTAAAACAGCTGGTAGCACAGGAATTGGAGCGCTAATGCCATTTGCAATAACTGGATCAGAAATATCTTTTGCTGTAATAGTTTGAGTTCCTGAACCAACTTTCTTTAGAGTAACAGCAGTAGTAGTAACTCCATTAACCAAATAAGCAGTAGCTGGCAAAAATTCTGCCAAAGAATCTGTAGAAGAAAATTCTATCACATCATTACTAACTGATTTAACCACATTCCAAAAATTATCTACTATGTTAACTGTAACATTAAAGGAAGTGCCAGCAGTTTGAGTTATTGGAAATCCTGTTTTTCCAGTATCAGAACCTGGTTCAGATTTCTGGCCTGGAACAAGAACTTGCAATTTTACTGGTCCAGCAGCAACAATAGGTACTGGAGAAGAAGTATTAGCAGCCAAAGTCCCTCCTACATCTGTGGCAGTAATAGTCCAGCCAGGAGAATCATTGGCAGTTTTGAAAGTAAATTCAGCTTGACCTTGACCATTATTTAAAACAATATTTGCTGGTTCTGTATCATAGGGAGCAGAGCTGGAAAGAGAAATTTCTGAATTATTGGTAGTATCAATATTAAAACCTTCATCTAAAGCATAGATATTAGCTGTGAAAGTCTGACCTGCTCCTCTTTCAACTGGAGTACCTGACTTACCTGAACCCTCAGTAAATGTCTCTCCTGGAACAATAACTAAAA
Source organism: bacterium (assembly GCA_040755795.1). Lineage (NCBI taxonomy): Bacteria > bacterium. The sequence continues at coordinate 2,452 of JBFLXS010000281.1, forward strand.
GCTGAGTAGCTTTTCCTGATGAGACTGGAATTTTAGGGGTAGTATATGAAGTATAAGAAGCATGAGTTGCGGTAATATTCCACCCTGGAGAGAGATTTTTGGTAGCAAAAGAATGAGTAAATACAGCCTGACCATTTGTTAAATTAAGATTAGCAGGATGAGTATCATTTGGATCTTCAGTACTAACAGAAACTGTCCCAGCAGAAGCAGTAGTATTAATATTCCACCAACTATCTACAGCATTAACTGTAAAAGTAAAACTTGAAAAAGCAGCCTGGGTAATAGGCAAACCAGTCTTGCCTTCAGAATAACCTGGATTTGGACTTTCACCAGGAGCAATAATTTGTAACTTCACAGGATTTCCTGGATTAACTGTATAATAAGAACTATAACTATTTCCAATAGATCCATTAGAACTCTCGGCATTTAGACGATGATTGTCTCCTTTCTTTCTTTCAGTAATAGTAAAGGTAGCCACTCCTGAGGTAAAGTATTGAGAAGAAGGCAATTCAGTAGTACCCACATAATCAGGACCAACTTGAGTAATAGAAACAGAATTATTAGTCGTTGGGGCATTTTCAACTAAGTTCCAATACTCATCAACTGCCAGAACTGTTATATTAAAACTAGTTCCTACTGTCTGAGCACTTACTGAACCCTTTTTCCCTATGCTTGAGCCTGGATCATTCTGTTCGCCAGGTATTAAAAGTAAAAGTTTTTTATAATTATTATAATCACATTCCTTAGGACTGTCGAAACAAGACTGTTTGACAGTAATTAATCTGGATTGATCGTCTGTTTTAGTAGCATGATTAGCTTTAATTCTAGTAATTCCCTTTCCAGCTATTTTAAGAGTTACCTGGAAAGTAGCTGTGCCAGAAACCATTGATTGAACAGAACTGGGTGAGATTACAGCATAAGGATCAGGAGAACCATTGGTTTCAATAGAAAGTTCCACGTTATCTCCTTCAATATTAGTAATATGATAACCATCGTCTGAAGCAGCTAAAACTGTAACTGTAAATGAAGTTCCAGCTCTTGGTTCATCTAAAGTTCCAGCTTTACCAGTGGTCATTTCAGGACTTTGTTTAACTTCAGGATTTAAATATTCGTTAGGAACAAGTAGAATTAATTTATTAAAAGCTCGAACATCAAATGTCCCTTCTCCCTGATCAATCCAATAAGCAGGAGGAGTAGTATCAACACTAAAGGCTTTATTCCCATTATTAGCATAGGCCCAGGCGGCACTCGTTAGTCCATACTCATCGATAGTTTGTACTGCCCAATAATAATCTGAATCAGTACAAGAATAAGCTGCTCCAGTAGTATAACTGCCAGAACCAGCAGCCTGGCCAACTGTAAAGGAGTAACTTCCTTGAGCACCTAAAGCAGAAGTGTAATCAACCACAACATTAGCCGGAATGGTCACTGGCCCAGTGGCTAATTGAATCTGATATTTAACTTGATTATTAGATGGATCAGGATCAGAAAGATCAAAAGAAAAAGTTGGAGTTAAATTATAAGTCTTTTCTCCCCAAGGAATATATTCTCCATTACCAGTTTGGGTAAGATTGCTTGGTGTGTTAGGTGGATTAGACTCAGCTGTAAATGATCCTTCTCCTTGATCAGAAGAATAATAAGCCATCACTGTCACCTGAGGAGAAGAAGCAATTTCTGTCAAAGTTCCAGCACCAGTCACTTTTGTCTTGGTAGTAAAAGTATAAGTTTGTTCACTTTGACCAGCTGGCACATCTGGAGCAGTAACTTTAGTTGAAGAATCAGCTCCATAAGATAAAGTAAAGCTGGCATTGGTGGTCATTGAAGAAAGAGTAACAGAAATTGTCCAAGGACCAACCCCAGTGATGCTAAATATAGAAACAGAGGGATTGCCAGTAGTAGCTGTAATACTAACATAGCCAGGAGAGGTAGAAAAACTATCCTGAGGCTCAGTCCAGGACGCAGGTACAGAAAGAGTTAATTCACCATTAGCAATTGGTTCAGCCGCGGTATAAGTAAAGTCGAATTGATTACCAGAAGAAGAGGCCATCACATTTTTTGGAATAACTTCCATAGTTCCAGAACCATCGCCTGGATTAGCCTGAATTTGGGAAACAAAAAACCCAACCCCAATGACCATGGCTAAAAGCAAAATTATTGCCAGACTAATTGAGGTTGGCTTGTCAATCCGCCTTGTCATCCTGAGGAAGCCCAAGCGGAGCGAGGGCTGACGAAGGATTCCGTTAGCCAAACAGGGTCTTTCGCTTCGCTCAGGATGACACTGAAGTGTCATTTTTGTTTTGGTTGACATTTTTTTGTTTTTATTTGAGATTAAGTCAAAAATTAAAAGTTAAAAGTAAAAGCGAAAAAGTTAAAAGTTAAAAGTTAAAAGTTAAAAGTTAAAAGTATTATTTGCCTCTGAGAGTTTTAACGCTTGAACCAAGGATATTTGAGATTTCTGTAAGCTCTTTTAAGAGTTTATTAATTTTCTCTCTATCTCCTCTTCCTGAATCTCTTAGAAGGGCTAGCCAAAATTTTGTTTCATTAGGCGCTGCAAAAGAATAAACTGTACAAAAAGCAAAGAGCGTTTTTAATGATCATCCCGAGGAGTGCGGACAGGGGGACAGTCACGGGATCCCGTGGTTGTTGCGGTAATCACGGCTACGGTTTACCGCTAACATGGTCCCCGGACAGCCACGGGATCCCTCGTCGCAGACTCCTCGGGATGACAGGGGGACAGCCACGGGATCCCTCGACTTCGCCCAGCACCTTTTTCTGAAAAGGTGCTGGGCTCCGCTCGGGATGACACTGCTTTTTCCTTGTCATGACAGGGGGCCTCGGGATG
>JBFLXS010000282.1 GCA_040755795.1 bacterium
AATATAATAATGCCTTATCAACCCAGGTTCCATCCGTAATCGTCCCATTAATAACTACCTTGTTTCCTAACATACCAATTTTAGTCAGTGGGGTATGGAGTATTTTAGGTGGGGTAATATCAAATCCCGTAGTCACCGTAGCCATCCGGGTATCAGGCATACCCCAGGTGTCTGTGCCAGAAGAAGAGGCAATAATTTGGCTGGTTGTTCTATCTCCTTCATTACCATCATCAGGTACTACAACCTGCAGGAAAAAGTATTTTGATTGCCCGGCAAGTAATGTCACAGAGCCAATACTTGTAGTTTCCGTTGCCTGATGAATTCCATCCTGATTGGTATCCTCAATTAACTTTACTTGCCAGTCTTGAGGTAGGCTTTTATTGTCTATGAAAAGGGTAATTGTATCCATTCCATTACCGGTATTAATCAGGGTGTAGGAGTAGTAAATAGTTCTTGAGCCGCCTAAGAGCTGGTCGGGTAATTTATCGAATGCAGATATGCCATAGCCTTGCAAGACTAAGGTAGAGATGATGTTAGATGTGGTCATTGTTTCTGTTCCCCAGGTATTCTTATACCTTAAGATAACATCCCCGGGTTGTGAAATTCCATCCTGATAGGTAGTTGTGCCATTATCTCCACCATTTCTGATAATAGTTCCTGCGGTAGTAAGAGTAGCAGAAACTGGAAGGGACTGAAACAAAACCAATAACAAAAAAATCCATTTTATTAAACCTGTATTCACCATATTCGTCATTCACAATTCAATAACCTCTATTCTTGCTTATACATATCCGCCATCCATTTACCTTCATGACCCGGGTTAGGGATAACACTTTGAGTTCTGGGGTCAACGACAAAGTCAATGGCTTCTAAAAATAAATAGCCAATCAATGGTGGTGTAGTATCATCATTTTCCATCACTTCCATAACAAAACTCCGGTCTTTTAATTCAATTTCCGCACCTTTAAATATCCTACGAGTTGCTGGTCCATTAGCTGTTTTGATAGGGATGGTATTATGAAATTGCAAGCCTAACCTTTCTATATCTACTTTATTGATAGAGACATAAGTTGCACCTGTATCTACAATCGCCTCAATCTCTATAGTGCGAATCTGACTGCCCGGGATTAAACTTTCACTTGCCTTAACTACATCCCCATAATTCCTTATTATTATCTTCTCACTTATTCGTCCCATTCTTCTTTTCCTATTTGGGTCTTTTACGAACGATATTTGGTAACCGTTCAGCCACAGAGGCACAGAGTTCACAGAGAATTAAGGAAATTAGCCACAAATGGACACGAATTAACCTCTGACATCCCATAAATGTAGTGCGAACCTTATGGTTTTTGCAAAATTAACTTCCACTTTTCTGGAATACCATAAAATAAATTAAAAATCAAACATCAAAATGTAAAATTACAAATCAAAAATCAAAATATTCTCCAGCTACTTTGTTAATTTACAAGTATTTTTGCATTTTGCATTGTAATTTTGATATTTGCATTTTGATATTTACATTAAAGTTCTTCTTGCTATCGCTCTCCCCAAAAGAGGAACCTATTTATGAAAAAATCATTAGGTTCGCTTTCCTGCTTGCCAGAAGCGCGGCTAAAGCCTCGCACTACAAATCTTTTTGTGCATTCCTGTTTATTCGTCGTTATATATTCTCTCTGTGTTCTCTGTGACTCTGTGGCTATATCTTTGAACGGTTACCCTCTATCTTCTGTTTCCTAAATTCCTAAATCCTTCGGTCTTCTACTTAATTACTACCTCAAATCTGCATTCACCAGAACCTGATGGTTGAACAGAACCATTGACAGTAAAGGTGATAACCTTTGTCGCATCATTATAATTTACTGATATACTATTTCCACCACCAGTTCCAACTGTTCCTGTCCCGCTATTGGCGACATAACTTGCCCAGGCAGGAATGACATCCTGTATCTGGACATTTATCGCCTCGGCATTACCTACATTCCTATACTTCAAGGTATAGGTCAAAGTAGCACCTGGTAGTTGTGCATCTGTGGGTAAGACATATTTTTCCAGTGTAAGATAAGGGACTGGTGCAGAGCAAGTGGTAATAGTTATATCTTCTATGGTATCCAGGTCACCCCAGGGCACGGTATCCGTCCCGGAACAGGAGGCAATAACTTTATTAGTTGAGGTCGCACCTATTTCTACTAAGGGTATATCTACCTTTAAGAAGAAGTAATTACTTTGTCCAGCGGCTAAGGTAATACTCCCAATCTGCGTCGTTTCTGTGGCTTGATGGAGTCCATCCTGATTATCATCCCTGATAGTCGTGATAGTCCAAGTTCCACCTGCTACATTACTGGCAGATAAAGTAATGGTATCTGTGGCATTGCCACTATTAGTCAGGCAATATGGGTAATAAATAGTCGTAGATGGGCTACCGGATAAGTCTGCCGGGCTGGTTAATTGGACACCATAGCCTCTCGCAAAGGTTAAGGTTAAATCCTGACGTTCGTCTATATCACCCCAGCTATCAGATTGAGATGAATTGACTTTTACCCTGATTGTAGCTGAGCCGGCAATTGAGACATCTACCTTCAGGAAAAACTTACGGCTTTCGTTCTGCTTTAAGGTAACCGGGCTTGAAAGTATAGTATTTTCGTCATCTTGACGGAAACCATCCTGATTATCGTCATCGATTAAGGTAACGCTCCAGGTAGCACCTGAAAGAGTAGTAGCTGAAATAGTAATCGTATCCGTCCCATTACTTGAGTTACTGACTTCGTAGTTATAATAGACTGTAGCGGTTGGGAAAACTGATTGGTCAATAGGTGAGGCAAGATAGCCAATCCCATAGCCCTGCAGGATAGTGGTAGTAGTAGCCATGCAGGTAACGGTCTTTGTCCCCCCCATACCCGCGTATATCAATATAGCATCACCCTTTGCATCCGCTACAGTCAAGGTACCGGTATCACTACCATTGATGATATTCGTCTCTACCGGCGCCCCTAAAGTCGCCTCCTCAACAACATTTTCACCTCCACTTCCCCCAATAGCATAAATTTTACCGTTAAGTACAGTGGCTCCAAAACTCCATCGTGCAGTAGGCATAGATGTTTTAGTCATCCAAGTTCCATTAGTATCTGCCGTTGGGTCAAATTCTTCGACTACATTGAATGTATCATATGACTTGTGTCCTCCAATAGCGTATATCTTACCATTAATTGCTACTACTCTTATACCCTCCCCCCTTTCAGTAGGCATATCTGCCTTTCTTGTCCAAGTTCCATTAGTGCCTACTGTTGGATCAAACTCTTCGACTATATTTACGATACCATAATGATATCCTCCAATAGCATAAATTTTATCATTAAGAGTTACTGCTGATAAATTCCTTCGTTGGTATAACATAGGTATTTTAGTCGTCCAAGTACCATCAGGACCTACTGAGGGATCAAACTCTTCGACTTCGGCTCTTTCACCCGTATATGGTGGTTCACTTCCATTTCCTCCAATCGCATATATCTTGCCATTAAGAGCAACTGCTGCTAATCCATATCGTCCCCTAGGCATATCTGCTTTTTGTGTCCATGTATCTGTTATCGGATTATATTCTTCTACCCCATGATTCTTATATCCTCCTCCAAAAACATAAATCTTACCATTTAGTACCGCTGCCGCCAATAAGGAACCTCCTATAAGCATATCTGCTTTCCGAGTCCAGGTACCATTAGGACCTACTGATGGGTCAAATTCTTCGACTACTTTTCCCCAAGGATCCCTTCCTCCAATAGCATAAATCTTACCATTAAGTGTCACGGCGGCTAAACCGGCTCGTTCTGTTGGCATCGGTGTTTTAGTTTTCCACTCAAGGTCAAGTGCTAATACTTGTGTAGCACATACTAAATAAACCCCAACTCCCATTAATCCTAAAACTTTTTTTCTCATGGTTTATTTTTCCTCCTTGTGTAAATTTGATTATAATAAAATATATCATATTCATTACAAATTTGTCAATAATTATTTTTAAATTTTCAATTCTAACCCAATTTGATATTCTCCTTTTATTTTTGCCCAATCTTTTCCATTATTCTCAGAAACATAAGAACGGCCATAATTATGAAAGGTGTCGATAGGGAGAGAGAGAATTGCCCCATTAATCATCTTTAATGTAATTATATTTAGTCCCTTTTTTAAAATATAACCTGCAATTTTAATTTTGAATTTATTAATTGTAGCAAATTGATAAAAATCAGCACAAGATATTACAGGAGATACTATTCCGTTGATATCAATTATAAATCCTCCTCTATTTTCCATAGTCATATAACTCATAATAAAATTAATATCTTTCACCTCTGAAATATCTCTATCAATAATGAGTTCTTTTTTTATTATCTTAGAATCATCTAAAGTAACTTCGTTACCTTCACGCCAACTCTCATAACCCAAATTCCCACAATCTTTAATGATTAACCATCCATCTTTTTCAGTATATACTCCATTGGGATTAGTAAAACAAACACATAATCCATAAATACGCTCTGCATAGGTAAGAACAGAACATAGAAATAATAGAATTAAGGAGAGAAGGATAGGTTTATAATATTTTAGACGAAACTTTTCATACCAATAATACAATAGAAATCCAGCAAAATTTGCCATGATAGGTAATACCGGTGGGCGATATCTTTCTATAACTACAAATAAAATGACAGAAAAACTATAAGCAAATATAAAGCCATAAAGCAATAAAGATTTCTTCCAGTATTTTAAAGAAAAAAATATACCTGTAAGTCCTAAGATAACAAAAATATCGAAACTAATTATTATAGGTAGTCTTAATAAAGAAGAATATATTTTACCTTGTTCATAATGTGTTTGATGTGGAACTCCCCATTTACTTACAAATAATAAAAACTTTTTAAATTGTAATTTTATGAACTTTACAGGTTCTCTTTTTACAAAATCTAAAACATCTGCTAAATATAAGTCTTTTCCCTCTTTTTTCATCCTTTCCTGGAGGTTATTTAAATAAGGTTGACAAAGGTCAAAGGAACCTCGTGCATGCTCATTATTCCCTATCCAAAACTGAAATCCTCCAGCAGTAGTTAGCAAAATAAATTTACCTCCATAAATACAATTTCTAATAGTCACAGGTGAAATAGTTATAAAAAAGGCTAATAATACAATCGCATATTTAGCTATTATCTCTTTCTTTGGTATCTTATAGGTAATAAGCATCCATATCAGAATAAATGGCAGAAAGACAATCGTATTAGGTTGAGAAAGAGTAGCTAATCCCA
>JBFLXS010000283.1 GCA_040755795.1 bacterium
AACTAACTATATTTCTTATACTTAGAGAAAAATACTTCTTTTTCCTTTTCCCCCCTTTCCCGTTTCCCCTTATTTACACAAGAGATTGAAATACAAAGTGTTAGCAAAAAACGCAAAAGTTTAGTAAAAAAGTAAATTTTACCTTAATGAAAGAGAAAAACAAAAGGTTTCCCCAAACCTTCCTGTTGGTGAATAAGAACCATCAAGTGTCATTCCTGGAAGGGAAAGACCAAAGCCACCCGTTATGCCATTTCCTTCATCAATTGCTGAATTATAGCCTATTCTTAAAGATAGACAAGAAATATAATATTCTCCACCCAGATAAAACTTATAAGAATTATCATTTGGCTTTGCTAAATCAAAGGCAATTGTTCCTTTATCCTTTATATAAGCTACACCAAGTTTGGTAGTTAAAGGTAGCCTTTCTTCCTTTTCGATGAATTTTACCTTAGAAAACCCAATGTTTTGAATAAGGAAGCCAAATTTTATTCTATCTAAGTCATACAATCCGCCAACATCCAATCCATAGCCATCTCCTTTCTTATCGTCCAGTTTCTGGCTAATGTATTTTATGGATAAGCCAAGGGGAATTCTCTCATTTATTTTTCTTGCATAGCCTATACATCCAACTATGCCATCTGTTTCAAACTCACCAATCCCACCGGGGTTTGAGTAGGTTGTTCTTTTTTGTTTCCCTGTCTCAATCAGATTAAGGCTTGCTCCGATGCCTTTTCCCTCTAAGGGCAGGGTAAAATCAATAGAATTAAAGTTTACATCCTCAATCCATCGGTAATGCATAAAGGTAATTTTTTTATCCTGGATTGCAAGGGTTGCGGGATTGCCATACATACCATCGCTCAATCCTGCACATACACCACCCATTGCCTTTGTTTTTGTAGAGCCAAAAAGCTTTAAAAATGGAAAGACAGATGTTCCTGCATTTTCATCAATAGAATAAGCCATTGATGGTCCAAAAAGTAGAATAAAAGTTAGAACAAAAATAAAATTTAACCTTTTCATCTTAATCACCTTATAATTGTAAATTTACCCGATGCTTTATTTCCCGCCGGGTCGGTTATAAGATAGATATAAACCCCTGAAGCAACCTCTTTGCCAGATGAATTTTTTGCATCCCACTGCCACCTACCCGATGCATTTTCTTCCCTCACCAATTCTCCTGCGAGATTGAATATTCTGATTGTTGCATCCTGGGTAAGGTTATCAAAGACAATCCCCGAATTTGGCGAACCATCATAAGAAATCCCATTGTCAGAATCTCCATCATAGGGCTTGTAGGGATTGGGGTAGAGGCGAATAGTATCAAGGGTAGAAGAAATAAGTCTCACATTAAGTTCGGTTTTTTCATTTGCCATTATAGTAGCTTCACCAGACCATTTATTATATCCCCTCAAACTTAAGTTGATATTGTGAATTCCCGCAGGGATGTAAGTTAAATTTGCCGGGGTAATTTGAGCCATCTTGACACTATCAATATATATCTCAGCCCCTGATGGTTCTGAGACAATAGTAATACTACCTACTTGAGGGGGCGGCAAAGAGTTAAACTTTTCTTGTGTAAACTCATTACCAGTAGTTGTTCCTTGCTCAAATAATCCATCCCCATTTGCATCTATTTGCAAGGTAGCTCCTGCACTGCTTTGAGAAAGGACGTTCCAATCAACACTATATTGATGGATGGCATTAGGTAAAGTTGGGATGTTGGTGGCAGTAAAAACAGAAGCAGTCCCTTCTTTAACAGAAGCTACCTCAAGTCCGTAAGTTCCTGTATCTGTGCCTGCTACTTCGTAGCGGTAGGTATCTGAGTGGAAGAAGATTAGAACTGTTCCTTTGTCATATACACATCTTGAAATTTCGTTTTTTACTCTTCCATTTACTAACCCTATGATTCTTCCTAGAGAGTCGTAAACACGAAGCTCACCAGGGCTTTTTAGCTTTGTTTCTAAAGAATCAATCATTTTTGCTGCCTCATTAGTAATAGAAGTGACGACATTTACCAACTCTGTTTCTGTAATGTCCGATACACCTTCCTTTATGACCTTAGAGAGAGCCCATTTCCACTCTTCGTTTTTAGTGAGTTTGCTTAAAGTTGGGAACAGATATTTTCCTGTACGGTTTTGAGTCCATTCTTCAATTGTCTTCCCACCCAATTCTTTAAATTTAACTTCGTTAAATATCGTTTTAATCGCCTGCTTTGCTACAAAATCTTTGACAGCTTTTTTCCTATTGCCAAGGTAATAGTCAAGGCCAAAATCTATTGCATCATAAATACCATCAGCAAATTGAGCAGCTGTAGGATTAACAAACTTTAATCCAAATGTTACTGACGTTTGACAGCCATCTTTTATTCCTTGAGCCAATGTCTCCGCAGCACCTAAATTGTTAGAGAAAACCTCAATTGCTGCTGTAAAATTCATATTTGATAGTGTTTCGTAAGTATAAGATTTTTGTAAATATTTTTCTGCATTCGCAAGGTACCCACTGTTCAAAAAATTACGTGCTTTTATCAGAGCGTTAAAACTCAAATTATCATACTCAATTCCTGTAAAATAGGACTCATAGTATTTGCCCGTTAGGTCTATTCGTGTTACCCAATCGGTGAAATCCAACCACACCGTATTAACCGCGTCCAAAAAAGAATTTGGATCTAAAAGATCGGATGGATAGATAGTCGATTGATGTAGCCTCCTGTTAATATTCTCTCTTAGCCTCGAAACGTCTATAGCAGTAATACCCACATAATCTGGCTCACTGTCCACTTTGCCGTCATTTACCACCAACTTGAAGATATAAGTACCTGCTACAGTTGGAGTAAATGTTGGTTTCATCGCATTTGGGTTAGATAATGAAACCGTTGGTCCTGCGGTCTGTGTCCATTTATAGGTTAATGTATAATGTTCAGGATCATAGCTTTGCGAACCATCCAGTGTTACTAGGGTATTAATTTCTACTGTCTGGTCAGGTCCAGCATTCGCCACAGGAGGTTGGTTGGGCTGTCCTGAAATAACCTTTATCAAGTTCTTGGAAGGGACTGGCTCTTTATCCAATAGCTGGGTTTTTGCCTCATTCCATACGCCAAATTGTATCCAATACTCACCAGGGGTGTTTAGAGTGGGTTTCCAGCTATTACTTCCCTGTTGGCCTTTGTTAAGATATGTTTTCTGACCAAAGCTATCAAATACTGCATCCCCATTTGAATTCCAGATAGTTACTCCACCCCAAAAATAAGCAGCAGTATCTCCTGTATTGGTAAAATTGACACTTATTGGGAAGGATTTCCCTGCTTCTACCTCTATTTTAATGCTTGGAGAGTAATTGTCAATTCTGGCTGCAATTGTGGCAGATTGTATAACCTTTATCAGGTTCTGGGAAGGTCTTGGCTTTTTATCCAATAGCTGGGTTTTTGCCTCATTCCATACGCCAAATTGTATCCAATACTCACCAAGGATGTTTAGAGTGGGTGTCCAGCTATTACTTCCCTGTTGGCCTTTGTTAAGATATGTTTTCTGACCAAAGCTATCAAATACTGGATTCCCATTTGAATTCCAGATAGTTACTCCACCCCAAAAATAAGCAGCAGTATCTCCTGTATTGGTAAAATTGACACTTATTGGGAAGGATTTCCCTGCTTCTACCTCTATTTTAATGCTTGGAGAGTAATTGTCAATTCTGGCTGCAATTGTGGCAGATTGTATAACCTTTATCAGGTTCTGGGAAGGTCTTGGCTTTTTATCCAATAGCTGGGTTTTTGCCTCATTCCATACGCCAAATTGTATCCAATACTCACCAAGGATGTTTAGAGTGGGTGTCCAGCTATTACTTCCCTGTTGGCCTTTGTTAAGATATGTTTTCTGACCAAAGCTATCAAATACTGGATTCCCATTTGAATCCCAGATAGTTACTCCACCCCAAAAATAAGCAGCGGTATCTCCTGTACTGGTAAAATTGACAGTTATTGGGAAGGGTTTCCCCGCTTCTACCTCTATCTTGCTACTTGGAGAGTAGCTGTCAATTCTGGCTGTGATTATGGAAGGGGGTGTAACTTTTACAAGTTTTACCGCATCATACCCCAGCATTCGTTTAAGAGATTGGTAATCCTCTCCTGTGTTATCATTTAATCTTACATATTGATTACTACCTGCGACAAAATCGTACTTCCCGAGGCTTACCCATACATCAGAATAGGGCTTTTGATTTATAGTAACATAATCAGACTTTCCATTGTGTTTAATCTCATATTTTGCTTTTTGAGAAGTAGCTCCGTCTCTTGGGATAAAGGCAAAAACTTCATAATTTCCTGCATCACTTATAGTTAAGTTCCACCTTCCCCAACAAACTGGGTTTGGTGTGTCATCAGCATAAGTCCACCACGTATGCCCATTATATCCCACAGATTTTTCCCACCAGTATGAGCCGTGCCTTTCAAACGCTGAATCCTTATCATCAATAACAATATCTGCCGCAAAGGTATGCGAAACCGCCCCACAGATTAAAATCAGGCTAATTATAATCCCTTTTATTTTCATTTTATCTCCAAATTCCCTTCTTTAAACTTAAGCGAAACATCAAAATTTGAAAGGAAGTTTAATTTTTGGATTGTCTCATAGTCTGCCGGGACATAAATATATCCGTTGCTCTTACCCCCTGGCTTAAAAACCCCATCTCCAAAACTACCAAAGATATGATTTTCTTCATTCCATTTAGGCATCTTTTTTATATCCCCTTAAACCTTTCATATCACAGTTAGGTCTTGCGGGATTCATTTTTTCAACATCTCCAGAAATTTGTCTTTATCAATATATAAACCTACCTTGTTAATGATTGCAGAAAGGATACCTTTATCTAATTTCTTAATGTTTAGGAATAGTCAATGTATGTTTTTGGTTTTCATAAAACTTTCTCATTTTAACATGGCTTCCCTTTTGGTGAATTAGTTTATATTCAAATTTTTCTAATGCTTTGATTACCTGTTCTCCCGAAACCACAGGAAGTCTATCTTGCCGTCGCATACTCATCCTCCATAGTTATAAGCAAAGAGGGATTAGGCGAAAGGTTGTATTCACTCAAATCCTCTCCTTCCAAATGGAGACTAACCGCCTCCTTTAAATTTTTAATTGTTTCTTCTACTGTCTTGCCCTGGGTTACTACATCAATCTCTATACATTGAGCAACCCAGTACTTTTCACCCTTTTCAATATAAACTTTAATTGTATTATGCAGCATCTGTTCACCTCCAAACTTTACTTTGTTATATTTTATCATTT
>JBFLXS010000284.1 GCA_040755795.1 bacterium
TGTTATTAAGGTCAAGAGGTTAATCGAAACCTCCCAGCATAAAAGGATGTTACCACCTATATTTGAGAAGTAGTTTCGTTTGACGAGAGAGAGCGTTTCTACTGGTGAAAGGAAGTAAATCTTAAATGGAAAGTCCATCAAAACTATCTTATGCTAAACGATTAAAGGCTGTCTCTAAGGTAAGTGAGGCTATTGTCTCTAACCTTTATTTAGAAGATATCCTTCGTCTTATCACCACTGTGACCGCAGAAGTAATGTCTTCCAAAATATGCTCTTTAATGCTTTTGGATGAAGAAAAGCAAGAATTAGTTATCCGAGCAACTCATTCTATTAGTAAGGAGTTTTACGAGGCATATAATCAAAAACCAAATCTAAAAATAGGAGAAGGGATTGCTGGCAAGGTAGTTAAAGAAAATAGGCCTATAACCGTGCTTGATGTAACTAAAGAAAAAGATTATAAATATAAAGAGATGGCTAAAAAAGAAGGGTTGGTTTCTTTAGTTTGTGTTCCTTTGTGTGTTAAAGGCAAGGTAATTGGAGCTTTAACCAGTTATACCTCCACCCCACATAAATTCACCAGAAGTGAAATTGATACCTTGACCACTGTAGCAAATCAATCTGCAGTAGCTATTGAAAATGCCAATTTGATGGTTAAAACTAAAATTATTCAGGAAGAATTGGAGACCAGAAAGCTGGTAGAAAAAGCCAAAGGTATTCTGATGAAAGAACGGCGGCTTTCAGAAGAAGAGGCGTATCGAAGAATTCAACATCAATCAATGAATATGCGTAAGTCGATGCGTGAAATTGCGGAGGCAATTATTCTGACTAAAGAGATTGAAAAAAAACAGTAACCGTTCAGGCTATATATCAAAAGTGTAAGAAAGGGGATAAGGAGATAAGAGTGATATGGAGACAAGATAATAGAAATAGATTGAAATTTACTGGACTTTCGTAAATTTTATGCTACTTCTAAAATTCTCTTTATCCTTATCAATCTGTTTATTTTGTTCAAAGAGGGCAAAATTAGGCTCAAAAGCCTGATGATTTTTTTGCAACTTATCCTTTGAAGTTGAATTGATAAAAAATGCTTTACCTATTTTCTTCGCTTTGTGTCCTTTGCGTTACTACTTTGTGCCCTTTGCGATTTATCCTTTTTTAATCGCAAAGAACGCAAAGAAATCGACCGCAAAGAACGCAAAGATTAAAGGAGAAAAGAATCATAGAAAATTCACGAAACTCCAGCTAACTAATCTGGGTTTAAATCGCCTATCAATAGTCCAATCCTCAATATGAGGCAGGGAAGGGTTTGGTTCTTTAAGAAAAACTTCAGATACAGCCAATAATTTTATCCGTGGCTCTCCTTGAATAATAAAATCTGTCAATTGGACACAATGTTCCATCGGGTCACTAATGTCTAATCGAACAGGCCGAATCCATTTACCGGTGTTAGAGTCTATTCCGGCAGTACAAATTCCATTAGCCATTTTGGTCATAGCTAAGATAACTAATTCTTTAGATATAGTTTCTTTTGACATCATATTTTATAGTAGTCAGTTTTCTTACAAGTGATAAACTTCAATATCTGGTAAATTTTTAGCCCAAAATTCTGCTATTAATCGACGATGACATTTATCCACAGTCGGCTCGGTGCAAAGCAGGCAAATAGTCTGGTTTTTCATCAGTTCTTTCCCTAATTTTAGAATACTAACTTTATTTTTCTCAAGTGATTTCAGGAAATCATTCTCATATCTATTCCAATTATTGTCCTTTTTATATTGGTTAAGTATATCTTCAGTGGGAGCAAGTTGTAGTTCATGGCGATAGGTAATACCAAAGCCGGCATTAAGTAAAAACTCCAAATCCTTCCCTTTGGAATAACCTGCTAATTGGGAAGTATTATTTAATCGAATATCCACTACTAAGGTTATTCTTGCCTTCTGGAGCAATTTTATAAATATCTCTAAACTCTTCCTGGTAAATCCAATGGTGTATATTTTATGCATTTTCATCTCCAAACTGTAACCGTTCAGGTGATAATTCACCGCAGAGACGCAAGAGTTCGCAGAGAAGACATAGAAATAAATTAGATAACATAAAAATTATTGATGCAGACATGGAAATACTTATGACCTGCTTGCCCAATGTTCAGCAGGCAAACCAGATTTGTTAATCAATTTTAATGTTATTGTACTCAAGAGCTTGCCCTGATGAAAATCAAGGATGTTAAGCGTCTCGTCAATAGATTTTAATTTTTTTCTCTGTGTCTCTGCGGTGAACAGTTACTCCAAACTAAACACTTACTCAAAAAGCGATAATTGTTGCACTTCATTTTTAAACTCTTCTAACTTTGGGTAGTCCAGGGTCCCATCCGCCAGGATATGAATTACATCTATCTCTTTTTCTAATAAAGATTTTGTAATCAGGAGATGGCGATGGCATTGTCTTGGGTCTGCTTCAGCACACATAATAGCGGCTCTTTTACCCACCGTTTCCTCAACCAAAAATTGTAAGGTGTTAAGATATTCTTCACTTTGAGCATATTTTTTATAATCTGTTTTCCCGGTGGCAGTGATATATTCTGAATTAGAAGGATACCCCCCCAATCCTTTCCCTAAGTATAGGTATTCCATATTATTTTTCTCAATGATTGGTGCTAATTCATTTTTATTAAACCAGGTGGCATATTTACAATAAGGGGAGGTTCGGACATCAACCAATATTTGAATTTGATGGAGTTGTAATAATTTAATAAAGTTTTCTAATGAATGATTACTATGTCCGATTGAAAAAATCATTAAATGAAACCTCATTTATTTAAATCCGAATTATTTCTATTTCTGTTCCTTTGGTGTCAAACTTTGAGTGAGTGTTGACAAATCTTTTCATCTATATAATTTGATGAATATTGCATAACCCATTGAAAACCAATAGATTGGATATAGATGTAAACTGGAGTTTCGTTAATTTAAGGAGCCATTGAGGCTATCTGAATCCTTATCAATCTGTTTATTTTGTTCAAAGATGGCAAAATTAGGCTCAAAAACCTGATGATTTTTTTGCAACTTATTCTTTGAAGTTGAGTTGATAAAAAATGCTTTACCTATTTTCTTCCCTTTGTGTCCTTTGCGTTACTACTTTCTGCCCTTTGTGGTTTATCCTTTTTTGTAACCGTTCAGGCTATATATCAAAAGTGTAAGAAAGGGGATAAGGAGATAAGAGTGATATGGAGATAAGATAATAGAAATAGATTGAAATTTATAGAAATAGGTAGAAATTGATTGTGAAAAACAACAAATTTCCATAAATTTCTATTAGTTTCTATTAATTTCAATTTTTTTAATAATATCTCCCTATCTCCTTAATCTCCACATCTCCTTTTGTTACACCACCTGAACGCTTACGAAATATTCTTGGAAAGAGCGTTACTACAGCAAAAAAGAGATGAAAAACACTTACTTCCCACTTCCCACAGAGGGAGAAGGAGGAATTAGAGCGAAATAGTATTCATTCTGTTCCCGCTTCCCTGCGGTGAACGGTTACTTTTATACTTGAAGAGGGCATAATTTACGATTCTGGTAAGCGTTCAGGTTATTGCAAAATATCTAATAATAATGTAAAATGGGCAATGTAAAATGAGAGGATAGATGAAATGTAAGGTGATTGGGAAATCAGTTCTTACTGCCAAAACACAGAATTGACTTTTAAATTTTTAATTGCTCATTTTACATTTTACAGTTATTTTTTAAGTAGCTGAACGCTTACCGATTCTGTATCTGCTTAGGTTGTCAGGTTCAAGGTTAGAAAGCTAACCCTTCAACCGTGGACCTGTAACCGTGAACCATGGAACTGAGAATCTAAGTTACAAAAATCACAGATTATGCCTGTGTTGAGTATATTTTATTATAATCTCTATTTTACTCCGTGTTCGTAGACCAAAATCGTGGCTAACCCTATCATCTGAAACACCAGGCTGATAATGTTCAACAAAGTAACCTGTTATTATTTCGTTATCCCCTTCTTCGATAAAAAAGCAAGCAAAACCTACTACTTTGACCATTGAAGGGATAGGTTTAAAAATTTCGACAACCGGTATTTTTAATAATTTAGGACATTGTGGTGAGAAATTATTTATACGACAATCACTTTTACAAGCACCAGTAAAAAGACTGACTAATTCTTCCAATTCATTCTCTTTTAGTTCACGCAGGTTAAAGATATTGCCTACTTTAAGTGTTTTAGAAAATGCAGACCCAAAATCCAGCGCGACTAACTTTTCTTCCAACAAATTCGTTTCTGGCTGTAGGGCAAGTTTATACAAAAAACCAAAGTTTAACCCCGAAGGTCGAATAATTCCCAGAGAAATAGTTTCTAATTCAGTAATAGGGCAAATCGTTCTTAAAATCTCTGCCTGTTTTTGGAGAAATAATGTAATTGTTTTCTTACCAACAAGCCAGGCAAAATAAGTATTGAGGGATAACGATTTATTAATGGTTATCTTATTTAGGGAGGGACTGATAATTATTTCCTCATCATTTAACAAAATACCATAATTTTTTGCCATTTGTTTTATCTTTTTATTAGTTGCCCGGGGTGTATCGATTAAAATAGCCCCTTCTTTAATTATCTCCTCCAAATATCCTTCTACTCTGTTTTTTATCAAATGTAGCCGGATGACATCCGTAATTAATCCGACTAAAAAAAGACCCACGATAATGGCAACTATTATTAAAATCTTATTTAACATCATACCTTACTCACCTTCATCTTCCTCAGGTTGAAGCCCATAGGTTACATTTGGAATTAAAAGTATTTCTTTTTTATCCGAGAGAGATTCAATGTGTTGCGACCTATCTTTAGTTAATACCGCTTGTAATTCTGAGAACTCTTTAGCCAATTTATACCCTATTTTGCCTTTTTTCACCAGGGTATCAGGCAATACCCTTCCCTCTTCACACCAGAGTTTAAGTTCCTTTAGCTCTATTGGACCATATTCCTTATCGACGAAAATATACCATTTATCCTCAATAACTTCTTTATTATCAAAGGATTTACTACATCCTGAAGAAATTACGATAGAGAGAATAATTAACCACCTCATAATAGTAACCCATAGGCAGTCAAGTTAATAGGACGCAGATTTTCGCAGATTATCAGGATAATAAAAACTAAAATGATACTACAAAGACACAAAGATTAATTACTCGGTAGTGTTAAATAACTAAAAGTTTAATTGTATCCTGGTAACTAAAAAATCTT
>JBFLXS010000285.1 GCA_040755795.1 bacterium
TTTATTTCTTTTGGGCAAGTCTCCTTGCCTCTTTCTTAGTAAGAATAACACAAGGAAGCTGGAAATTCAAGCAAAATTTTCATCCTCCTTTGTGCCCCGCAGGGGCATGACGGTTTCTCCTGAAAATCGGGACTCGGGGGTTCGGGGTTCGGGAAGGCTGGTAGCCGCAGGCTTCAGCCTGATTTCACCTGAACCATCAAACCATCAAACCCATTTTCATCTTCCTTTGTGCCCACTTCCTGTGGGCATGAGCGTTTCTCCTGAAAAATAATGAATTAGAGAATAACTTATTCAGACACCACGCCTTCTCCTGACAGACTCAGGAGTATAAGATTTAAACCCTTATAAACAAAAGTAAGAACCGAGTAGCAAGATGAATGGTTACCATTTTGCAAAACTCATAAGTTGATTCCTACGCTACTAAATTTGAATTTACTTGTAAATATCCCCTCTTGGACCAATTGCTTCAATAAGAACGATTTTATCTTCAACATTAACTCTGTAAACTATTCTCAAATTACCTACTGCATATCTATATTTTCCCTCACATATTCCTCTCAGTCTTTTAATATGTGTACCTTCAAGCGGATTTTTGCTTATAGATTCAATGGCTTTATTTATCCTTCCTGCTATTTTATCATCAAGGCTTTCATAATATTTAATTGCTTTCTTATGAAGGAAGACTTTATACATTGCGTTTAACTTTTTCCCAGGGAACAAACTCGTCAAGTTTACCCTTTTTTATAGATTTATCAGCTACTTCTATTTGTGTCATAATTTCATGACTGGCAAGAATTTCAAGAGTTGCTTCTATTCCTTCTTTTTCTTTGAGGTATTTTATAAAATCAATAGCAACCTTAAGTTTTTTTTCTGATAATTCATCTATTGCCTTTTTTGCCTCTTTTTTTAATGCAACACTTTGCATTTTATCCTCCCTTTTGTGTGGACAGGTATTGTCAAAAAAACAACCACAGATTATTACTCTTCAAATTCAAACCTATAATCTTCAATCACCGGATTAGCCAGGAGTCGGTCGCACATTTGCTTAATCGTCTGTTCATTTAATCCCGCGGCTTTTATCTCTAAATATTTCCCCACCCGAACATCTTCTATTCCTTGATACCCCAATGATTCAAGGGCTTTTTTTACAGTAACACCTTGCGGGTCTAAAACAGTTTTTTTTAAAGTAATATAAATTTTGGCTAATGACATAAAATACCCCTTCTATTTGGTAAATGGTAACTGGTGAATGGTAACTCGTGAATGGTAAGTGGTGAATGGTAACTGGTGAATGGTAAGTGGTGAATGGTAACTGGTGAATGGTAATTAGTTACCAGTTACCAATTACCAATTACCAGTTACCAATTACCAATTACCAGTTACCAGTTACCAGCAATTACTCCTCCAAATCCACCTACCCTGAGTAAAACAGAGAAAATAAGCAAACAAAACAATAAAGCCATAACACAATAATCTATACTCGATATTTTAAATTCAAGATACTGTGAGCGTGGTTCTTTACTACCAAATCCTTTTGATTCTAATGCTTGAGCCAATAGGTCTGCCTTTTTAATCGCATAAGCAACAGTAGGAATAATCAAAGGGATATATTTTTTACTCCTTGTAATCATTCCACCTTTGTCTAACTCTAATCCACGGGCTAATTGAGCCTGCACAATTGTCTCCAATACTTGAGTAAAAGTTGGCACTAATCTAAAAGCAAGTGATAACGCAAAACTAACCCGAAACGGCAATCCAAATCTGTTTAATCCCCAGGTAAACTCCTCTACCGTGATACAAGAAATGAATATCATCCCTGAAATAGCCATCATTATCAATCTAAAACTCATTCCCAGGCCATAAAGAAGGGATTCTTTAGATACAGATAAAAAACCAAACTCCCAGAGAACAGTTTCTCCTTTTATAAAAAAAGACCACATCACCGGACACATAATCCCCAGGCAAATAAGAAGTGTCTTTATTCGCCAGATGTTTTCTAAACATTGGCTTTTGTATCCAATCAAAAGAGTAAATCCCAAGACCACTAATAAATAACCAGGATGGTTAAAAACTAAGCTTAAGGCAAAAAGAAGGATTAGACTTATAATTTTAGTAATAGGATTTAAGTTATGTATTGGGGTTTGTTTATCTAAATAAAGATATATGGCAATCCCTCCTCACTTTACCTAATTATACACTAAAAAATAATTTTGGTCAAGAAAAAAATTGTTGCATTCTTTTTAAAATGATGATATAATTATTTAAATTTAATGAGTGTGAATTTTAAAATCAAGGTAATCCCTAAAGCCTCGAAAAATGAGATATTGGAACTGACAGACGGGCTATTAAAAATAAAAGTTACTGCTCCACCAGTTGAGGGAGCGGCAAATGAAGCGGTTATAAAACTATTAGCCAGAGAATTAGGCTTAAAAAAGTCACAAATGGCTATTGTTCAGGGGCAAAAATCAAAGATTAAAACGATTGAACTAAATGGAGTAACTGAAGATGAACTATCAAGATACATTGAACTTGCCAAAAACAGAGTTTAAAATGAAGGCAGATTTGCCTAAAAGAGAGCCGGATATTTTAAAATCCTGGCAAGAATTAAATATTTATAATACCCTGCGCCAGGAGAGAAAAGACAATCCCAAATATGTCTTACATGATGGTCCTCCTTATGCCAATGGTGACATCCACATGGGTCATGCCTTAAATAAAATATTAAAGGATATTATCGTTAAGTATAAATCAATGAAAGGATTTGATGCTCCGTATGTGCCGGGGTGGGATTGCCACGGATTGCCGATTGAGTATAAAGTCGTTGCTGAAACAAAAGATAGTGATAAATTAACGAAAATGGAGATTCGCAAGATTTGTCGAGATTATGCCATCTATTTTGCTGGTGTGCAAAAAGAGGAATTTAAAAGACTGGGAATATTAGGGGACTGGGAAAGACCTTATTTGACATTAACCAATGACTATTCCGCCGCGGTCATTGAGGTGTTTAAAGAATTAGTCGAAAAAGGGTATATCTACAAAAGTAAGAAACCTGTCTACTGGTGTGCGCCCTGTGGCACGGCTTTAGCTGAGGCTGAGGTGGAATATAAAGAGGTTTCCTCCCCTTCTATCTTCGTTAAATTTCCGATAAAACCAACGCCTAAATGGGAAGAATTTCAATCCAAAATCCAAAATCCCTCCATCCTCATCTGGACGACTACCCCCTGGACACTTCTGGCGAATGTTGCCATTGCTCTTAATCCACAATTTGAGTATTCACTTATTAAAGTAGAGGGTGAAAACTTAATTATGGCTCGGGAACTAATTGAATCAACATTAACCGCCGCAGGGAAAAAGGACTATGAAGAATTAGCCACATTCAGAGGAGATGAATTAGAGGGAATTGTTTGCCAACACCCATTTATTGAGCGTGATTCGCTGGTTATTTTAGGTTCTCATGTCACCAGGGAACAGGGAACAGGATGTGTTCATACTGCTCCAGGACATGGCTTAGACGATTATGAGGTCGGATTCAAATATAACCTGCCTGTTATTGCCCCGGTAGATAGTAATGGTAAATTTACGAATGAAGGAGATGAATTTGCTGGTCTAAATGTCTTTTCTGCTAATAAACATATCATTGAAAAAATACACTCACTTGGAAAACTCTTTCATCAAGAGACAATTACGCATTCTTATCCTCATTGTTGGAGATGTAAGCATAAAATTATTTTTCGTGCTACAGACCAATGGTTTATCCGATTAGAAAATGATGAATTACGACAAAAAACGCTTAAGGCAATTGAGGATGTTACCTGGGTTCCTGCCTGGGGTGAAGAACGATTTTATAATACAGTGAATTTGCGGGCTGATTGGTGTATCTCAAGACAGCGGGCATGGGGTGTGCCAATTCCTGCTTTTTATTGCACAAATTGCCAGCAAACCCTTCTGGATTCAAATATAATTGAGATGATTAAAAATCAAATCCGAGAGCAAGGGATTGACATTTGGTTTGAGAAAGATGCAGATTCCTTTTTGCCTGAAGGAATAAAGTGTAAAGAATGTGGAGGTAACAAATTCAGAAAGGAAGAGGACATTATTGATGTCTGGTTTGAATCCGGGGTAAGCCATCGGGCGGTGCTTAAAAAGAGGCAAGAACTTATCTTCCCGGCTGACCTTTATTTAGAAGGCTCTGACCAACACCGTGGCTGGTTTCAATCCTCAATACTTACCTCAATGGCAACGGAAAAAATACCACCATACAAAGCCGTCTTAACTCACGGATTTATGTTGGATGAAGAAGGAAAGGCAATGAGCAAATCTATGGGAAATGTTATCTCCCCATTGAATATTATTGACAAATATGGGGCGGATATTTTAAGATTATGGGTAATCTCAGAAGATTATCGCGGAGATGTCCGATTAGGGCAGGAAATACTTACCAGAATGGGTGAATCTTATCGAAAAATACGCAATACATTTAGATTTATGCTGGGAAACCTTTATGATTTTAATCCATCAAAAGATAAGATTGCATATCCAGACCTGATGCGGATTGATAAATGGGTATGCCATCAATTGACATTGCTAATTCAGAAGGTAACAGATGCCTATGAGAAATTTGAATTTCATCTCATCTATCATTTGATACTTAATTTCTGCTCAAGTTTCCTGAGTGCGTTATATTTGGATATACTTAAAGATAGGCTTTATACCTTTGCCGCAGACTCAAAAGAAAGAAGGTCAGCCCAAACCGTGATGTATGAAATTACTACTTCGTTGACTAAACTGTTGGCGCCTGTTTTAAGTTTTACCTCAGAAGAAATATGGCAAAATTTGATTATTGAAGATAAAAAAACAAGTGTGCATTTAACCCTGTTTCCAACACCAAATTTAAAATATTTAGATGAAACTACCGCAAAACAATGGGAGGAAGTTCTGGATGTCCGAGAGAAGCTCAGTAAGGCATTGGAAGAGGCAAGAGCCAGTGCCTTAATTGGCTCATCATTAGAGGCACAGGTAATTTTGACTTATCCCCCTGAAAAGGAAAATCTACTTAGAGAATACGAAGATGAATTAAGATTTATCTTTATTGTCTCTTATGTCGAGTTGATAAAAGGGGATGAACTAAAAGTCGAGGTAAAAAAGGCTAAAGGGAGTAAATGCAGTCGTTGTTGGAATTACAGCGAGGCAGTTGGAAGTTTTACCGCACATCCAACTCTCTGTGAACGATGTATTAAAGTGGTCTCGCATGGTAA
>JBFLXS010000286.1 GCA_040755795.1 bacterium
ACAGGTCATTGTTTTCTCTTCACCGATAACCTGATAACCGATAACTTTCTAAACATAGCAAAGCAAACTTAACAAAGCAATAGGTTGTTCACCACCTTATTTTCCTTCCTTTGCGTCCTTTGCGAAACCTTCCTTTGCGCTCTTTGCGGTTAAATCTTTATACCTTTAAAAAACTTGAACATCGAGTTATACTTAACGATTGAGCTGAGCGGTGCGGTTTACCGCGTCCACTCCAACGATTTGTTATCTTTATCTATTCTGATTCGTCTCTATAAGTCGAGCGCAAATAGTATTGCTCTTCGCACTTGTTCCAACTTTTCTGGGGAGAGTGTTGTAATAAGTGATCCAATTTTTCCTTTTGATACTGTCTGGATGTGGTCGAAGTTAATGGCACAGTCTTTCTTCATCCCATCGTCTTCAGTGAGAAAAACTTCACCTGGAATATCCCTGATAGTTGATGTTATCGGTGCAATGGTGACCTCGCCCAGATATTCAAGAATAGAGTTTCTTGTTAGGATAAGAACAGGACGTTTCTTATCGGGAGATTTGAACTTGTACCACCTGATATCTCCCCGTTTCATTTGTCCCCCCAATTCTGTTCTCTTTCCCACACGCTGAACTCGTCTTTGTTTACAGGAGAAATTTCATATCCTCTTCGGTGCTTTTTCTCTAATCGCCTGAGAGTGAGATTATTGATAGCTTCCCGTAGCGCGTTTCGCGTGAATGCTGATCTTGTCGTTTTAAGTTCCCTTACCACTCTGTCAACAGCTTTAACCAAATCGTCCTCTAATGTCATTTGTATTGTTCTCATAAATCTTCCCCCTGTTTTTATATGGAGTAATTATTCAGCCACAGATGGACACAGATGAAACACTGATTTTATTTTTTTATCCGTGCTAATCCGTGTTAATCAATGGCTGAATAGTTACTTTATTTCTATGTCTTCTCTGTTCCTCTGTGTCTCTGCGGTAAAAGACTACCTGAACGATTACCGCAGATTTAATAATCTGTATCCTCTGTATCCTCTGCGGATTTTACCTCATCATTCAAAAATGTTTTAATCCCTAATTTCTCTGCCCATTTCATCATATATTTTAAATCAAGTTTACCTCTCTGGATTATAAGTATCTGGTGAATATCTTCTATATCCCGAGTTCGACCGGCTAAAAGTTTATAGAGGATTGTATCCTCTGGAGCTATTACAGGAATAGTTAGATTTCCAATTTTAACATTCTGTTTTCTAACTAAAGCCTCTTTTGAATACCTACTTTTTGCCAGAAATAGGTCAATATAAATCTCCTGTTCCTCAATAGGATAAATTAGTGTAATAAATGGTAAATTTTGAATAAGTTTTATGGGATTACTTTTATCGTATATAAATCCTTCTTTAGTAAGTTCTTTAAGGAAATTTTCTAAATTACTCCTTTCAATATCAATAACTCCATCAATATCATAAGTAGCTCGTGGTTCTGCCCAAACACTTATAGCCAGTCCTCCCATAAACATAATAGGTATCTGTTCGTTTTGAGTTATCTTCAATATCTTAGCGATGATATCTAAAAGTATATTTGTAATTATCATATTATCTTTGCCATAGTCTGTTGGGTGATAAGCCGATTTTTTTGCCTTATATTATTTAGTCGTCTCCAAAATTCTTTTTTAGCTAACACCTCATCATTTAGATTTAATTTTATTCCTTCGAACATTAAATTAGCTGATAGGTCACATAATTCTAACCAAACAATCGCTTTTTGTTCTAATGAATTCCAACTCTGATAATATCTCATTTTACTTTATCCTTTCCTTTCCGCAGATTTCACAGATTGTTTTATTCAACCCTTACATCAAAGTATACATTCCCATTACCTTTAGGCTCAACATCTCCTATCTCCCATTTAATATGAGTTACGGGTGCTGTTTGTGATGAATCATAATTTAACCCACCATCATGTGAATAATAGATATTTCCTGTTCCTCCATAAGCAGAATTAGAGATATAAGTTGTCCCATCAGGGATTCCATCTATCAAGACGAGATTAGTTGCCGTCCCTGACCCTATATTTTCATAACTAAGTGTATAGGTTAAAGTTCCCCCAGAAGATATAGTGCCCATAGGAGTTACTTTTTTAGAAAAGGTAAGTAGTGGCTCTGGAGTAGTGCGTTGAAAAGAAAATTCATCAAATATCGCACCGTCACTTCGGACAGTGCGGAAAGTAGCCTGCCATGTAGTAGGATTGAGTTTTTGAATATCCAACTCCGTATAGCTGCGATAATCCGTATTTACCCAATCGTAGAAATATTTAGTATAATATGGTGGTCCATTGTTTCCAGTAATGTCCATCCATGTTTCCCAACCGGTTTGTGGTGAGCGTGCTCCTTCACCACTATTGCCCTGAACAAGATAATTAAGATTTGCCGGGTCTTTATCGTCCATTGTGGTTTCAAACCCTGCGGGGCCTGTCAGACAGCGTTCAACGATGTGGTCGTGTGAACAAAACACCGCATCCACGCCATACTGTCGAAAGACTGAGTCAAGTGCCCGAATATGCCAGCCACTTTGCGGCTCATCTGGAGCACCATGTACACCACGAGAATACGGTGCAGGATGCATCAGGATAAATGTAAAAATACAATTTTGTTGAGCATCTTGTAATTGCGAAATCAACCAATTGTACTGCTCACTGTTTGGCTCCCAATCAGGAGTAGTGTCATCAGCCAGATAATCGTGATTGTCAAGAGTATCATTACTGGTATTGTTTGTATCCAGCACAATAAATGCTGCACAGCCATAGTCAATTCGATAGTATCGTTCCTCCCAGTGCGGATTGCTGCTATTGTTAGGAGGGTTGTGGCAGTATGCCTTGAAGCGTTTCATGGAAGTATCAATACCGCCACTCCACCCACCATCATATATTTCATGATTTCCAACTGTAAAATGATAAGGAATCAGACTGGCTAAACGACTTCCTGGGTCATCACTATCCGAGGCAGTGCAAACTCGGCGGTAAAGCCAAACCCACGCTATATCATACCCTTCCCAGACCTCATCCCCATTATGGAATGTAAGGTTTGGCTGACGCGAAAGAGCCAGATTGGTCACAGCACGATGCCTGGAGATAATTGTATCATTATCTGTTCTGCCATCACCAAGTATGGCAACACGGAAATTACTATCACGAAGGACAGCGGTAGTAAAGGTATAAGTATTACTAATAACTCCACCTGAGCGCACACGGTAAGGGTAAGTGGTTTCAGCCACTAACCCTGAAATAGTTGCCATGTGCAAATACCGACTTTCCTCTCCTGTAACAGTAAACAGTTCATTTGTAGCAGAAACAATCTGGCTATATCCAGTTCCATACTCAACCTGATTTGAAGACTCAGAAGTCTCTGTCCACCACATAATTGTCATACTACTTGTGCCAGGATTCTGAAGATAAGGCTGGATAAACAAAGGTATAATAAAGATAGTAGTAGCCTTCGCCTCAGAATTTAGCCCTTTAGCATTTACAGTTACACTGCCACAACCTGTCTGAAGAGTAACTGTAAATGTAACAGAAAAAGAACCATCTGCATTGGTTGTAGTGGTTGTAATAGTAGATGTAGTTCCAAAGTCAATAATTATTTCTTCCGTAGCAAAAAAGCCCTGTCCTGAAACAGTTACCAGACTACCTACCGTCCCAGCCGTAGGCGAGATAATGATATTTCTTAAAGTCGTAGGCGTCGGACTACCAGCAATAAAGTCTTGACTACAATCATTCCTATCGTTATCTGGTGGTTCGCGTTGGAGAGATTTGCCTTCTGTTGTTCCTGTTGAATGTGAAATCACGCCTGTATAAGAACCAGCTTCATAAACGACTACATCTATCACTGCGTCAAATGCATCTGAAAGAATAACCTCATCGCCATTATTTGATAAGGCAAAACTACCTCCTCTCTTAACCATATTAGGCACAAATAGATTTGTCTCTGTTGCATATTCAAAATCAGGATTTTTGTTAAGAAAAAGTGTCCAAAACCCACTTGCTTTTGAAGCAATGGTGATTGTTCCGTAGGCTGGAAGGACTGTTCCAGTTGGAAATTGGTATGTTCCCTCGCCATCTGCGAGTTTATAGTTAGAAAGGTTAATAGGAGAAGAAGTCGGATTGTATAGTTCAACAAATTCGTATTCTTCTTCTGGAGCAGGCGGGTCGTAATATACCTCTGTAATTAGAGGATTCGCTTCCACACATTTACTAAGAAGAACAAACAACAGGAGTATGTTAATTATCCCGATGTTTTTTATATTCACTTTTGCACTTCCTGATTTATAAATTATCCTACCTGTAAAGGTAAGGTTATTTTTTGTATGAGAAAAAGCATAAAGTTAAATTTGTTTTTACCATGTCGCAATTATCAAATTATCTATGGCAGTAAAATGAGAATCCTGAGTAACTAAAGTAAAGTTATATTGTTGAGCAATCGCCGCAATCCAAATATCATTTTCTGGAACTGGCTGTCCTTTATCTTTTAAATGATTTTTTATCTCTCCATATCTCTTAGCTGTTTCTGCATTACAAGAAACTATCGTATTACAGAGTGCAAATTCATCTATGCGAGCAATGTTTTCAATAACTCTGACAGATTTGTAAGCACCAAAATATAGTTCTCCAATAGCAATGCATGGAATAAATACTTCTTGAGCATTGATAATACGGTTATGAATTCCAGGTTCTTTAGCAAAAAGACCAATGATTATATTTGTATCAAGAAGAAATCTACCATTCACTAATGTCTACCCTCTCACAATTTTCCTCTATTGCTTTTGACATTATATTTAAATCATCAGCAGGAATAGCACCTTCAAATCGTAGAAAATTTTTCCCTTTAACACCTTTAGGAATTAAAACTTTCACAAAATCAAGTGCCCGCAGTTGAAGGTCATACGGAAGCATTTCAAGTTGAGCAATAAGATTGTCTTTCAGGTATGTGATTGTCATAAATCCACCTCTCTTTCTATTTATTCAACGCCTTTGCCAGAGCCTGATTGCCCCTGGTTCAACCAGCCCTCATTTTTCATCATCTTAAGGATACACTATTTTTGCTTTCCTGTCAATAAAAATCTTTCGACCTGTGCGGTTAGGTGTAAGGGTTCAGGTAGGATAAAAATAAGGAGAAAGGGAGAAGATGGAGAAGTGGAGAAAAGAAGAGTTAACTGATAGGATTATTAATGCCTGTATTAATGTCCATAAAAAGTTAGTGTCGTGTTGA
>JBFLXS010000287.1 GCA_040755795.1 bacterium
GAAACCAGACACAAATATTTTTTCCCATTATATCACAAAAAATGGGGGGAGGCAAGCCAAATTTACATAACTATCTGAAAATATAAAGAGTTAAGAGAAATTTAGGTAAAAATTTTTGACATTACCTAAAATAGTGAGAGGAGATTGAAAATGAATTCATTAATTACTCGGGCTAATGTTTTAGTCGAAGCATTACCTTACATCAAGGCATTTTCCGGAAAGATAATCGTCATCAAATACGGGGGAAAATCTATGGTTGATGAAAATTTAAAACATAGTTTTGCCCAGGATATAGTTTTATTAAGATATATTGGTATTAAACCAGTTATTGTCCATGGTGGAGGTCCACAAATAGACCAGGTGATGAAAAAAATGGGTAAGAAAATAGAATTTATCAACGGACTTCGACATACTGATTCAGAGACAATGGAAATTGTTGAGATGGTTTTAGGTGGACGAATAAATGCAGAAATTGTCTCCTTGATTAATCATCATGGCTCTCCAGCAATTGGATTGACCGGTGTGGATGGCGATTTGATTGAGGCAATGCAAACGACAAATGGAAGTTTAACTGGACAGGTAACTAATATTAACTCAAAAATAATCCAAACCCTTGATGAAAATGGATTTATACCGGTTATTGCTCCTATTGGCATAGGAGAAGATGGAAAACGATATAATATCAATGCTGATATAGCCGCCGCAGAAATAGCTATTGCTTTATCTGCTCAAAAATTAATTATCCTGACGGACATCAAAGGTATTTTTAAGGATATAAAAGATGCCAGTTCCCTTATCTCAACTTTAAAGCTGGAAGAAATTGAAGGATTGATAAAGAATGGATGTATCGCTGAAGGAATGCTCCCGAAGATTAATGCCTGCAAAAAGGCAATCACTTCAAAAAAGGTTGATAAAGCACACATCATTGATGGTCGAATCCCTCATTCGATTCTTTTAGAATTATTTACAGATGAGGGAATTGGAACACAAATAATTCAATAGGGCTTCACGAAATTAAAAGTAAGTAATCGGTTAATTGGTAACTGGTAACTGGTAATTGGTAATTGGTAATTAATTACCATTCACCAGTTACCATTTACCAAATAATAGGAGGAAAAATTAGTATGAATAAAATTTTTTTAAAATGGGCTAATGTTGGAGTGATGGTTTCCTTGAGTATCATCCTCTCTTTTAAAATGATAGAAGGAGCAGAGAAAGAAAAGACTTCCAAAGGTAATGAGGGGACTTCAACAACATCTTATTTTGGTCCGAAGAAACGAGTTGCGGTGCTTGATTTTGAGGTAAAAGCACCTGGAGTAGAAGCCAAAATTGGAAGTGGGATGTCAGAGATGCTCATTACCGCACTCCATAACACGGGTAAATTTATTGTCCTGGAACGGGACAATAAGGCATTTCAAGATATGTTAAAAGAACAGGATTTAGGAAAAGCGGATAGAATCAAACCAGAAACTGCGGCTAAATTTGGTGAAATACTTGGGGCTCAAATTTTAATTAAGGGTGCAGTTACAGAATTTACACAGTTTGAATCAGTCAAAGGCGTTGGAATCTTTGTTAAAGGTGTTACACTTGGTGGTGGTGGCGTCCTCACCGCCCAGGTAGCCGTTGATATCAGGATGTTTGATGCCTCTACTGGTGAAATTATTGAATCACATCGAACTGAACAAAAGGCAAATACGCTTATAGTTGCCGGTGGAGTAAAGGTAGGTGATGTAACTATTGGTGGAGTTGATTTTCATAAAACCCCCTTAGGTAAAGCTACCCGTCAAGCAATTGAAGATATGGTAGGTTTTATTGAGGGACAATTAAAGGCTAAACCATGGGAAGGAAGAATTGTTACGGTAAAAGATGAAAGGCTCATTATCAATGGTGGAATAGATGTCGGGATTAAAACTGGAGATAAAATGGAGGTTTGGACCATAGGAGAAGAATTAATTGACCCGGTTACCGGTTTATCTCTTGGTAGAGAAGAAGGACAAAAAATGGGGACAATTGAAGTCATAGAAGTAAAGGAAAAATATTCTGTAGCAATAATTACCACTGGCACTGGATTTAAACGGAATGACCTGGTGAAGATGACAAAGTAAAATTTTCAACCTAACAGGAGAAAGGAAGTTTCACGCAAAGCACGCAAAGAACACAAAGGGAAATAAGGGAAAAATTACATTTGCGTCCTTTGCGTGCCTGGCGTGAAACTTCCCCTGAAAATAGGAAGTAGAGAGTAGAAAGTAGAGAGTAGAGAGAAAATCTTTCCTCCACCTGTTTTTTTCCTATTTTCATTCTTCGGTTGTGAACCAACGGTTCATGAGCATTCTCCTGAAAATATCCGCAGATTACGCAGATTAGACAGATTTCTTCCTTTCTCCGTTTCCCCGTTTCCCCCTTTCTCATCTGCCCTCTGCCTTCTGCCCTCTGTATTTATCCGTGCTAATCCGTGTTAATCAGTGGCTGAATTGTTACCCTTAATTTTTCCGTATGTGTTTAGCTTCTTCATAAAGATAATAGTGCTAAGTTTACATTTTAGGTTCAACCTATATTTGTCAACATAGCTTGCATTAAGCCCTTTGTCGAATTTTTTCCCCCTGTGCGATTAGACTAATTCATCGCAGAGACGCAAAGGAAAAATAAATGTAAAATAGGAAATGAAAAATGGGAAATTTTAGCACTTCGCCAGACTCATTACCTTTCAGTTATACATTTTCATTTTACATTATCCATTTTACATTTAACCGCACAGGTGGAATTTTTTTATCTTCATATTCATCCCATCCTCTTTATCTATTCTCCCATCTTTGCAACCCTGTCAAAATTGTTCAGGATTGAGTTTTTAAGATGGGCAAGGTCATCAAGATTGCCTTTGTAAAATATCCCTACAGAAGTCAGCCCATATTTTGGTGGTGGATAGTTGAGAATGTAGGTAATGAATTGCTCAATACGGAATTTATCTGCTGTTTTTGTATCAATATAGACCTCTGAGAGGTCAATAAGTCTATCCTGGTTATAAAATTCCTCACAAGGAGGCTCGGATAGGATAAACATACGATTACCACCTTGTTGTATTTGATAGTTGCCAAAGGTAAAGATAACCTTACCACATTCTTTTGTCCGTTCTACCTCGGCTTTGCAGTGTTCACAACGCCTTGTGCCATTATTGTAGGTTGACCTTAAGGGCTCGGTGTAGCGAAGGCAGTTGTTGCAGATAATTCGGCGGTAGATTAGAAGGATGAGGAAGGGGGTTAATAAGTGAGAGAAGATATAATAATTCACTGCTGGAGCAATCCCGCCAGCAGCTATGCCAACAATCATGCCACCCCCCACGTTAGCAAACCCGCCCAAAAACATGGCAGCCAGCACCTCATCCCCACCAGTGTCAACAATAGCAATCGCCTCACAAATGCCAACAATGTCAACAATGGCACCAATCAAGCCAACAATCCCGCCAACAATCATGCCAGCAGTTATGCCAGAAATATCTTCGTTGGCAAATAAGATGCTACCAATAATAACAGTAAAAGGCGCTCCCAACCCCACAATAAAGATAGTATATTGACTACCCCGATCCATATAAGGAAGGTACAAATACACTGCCAATCCATATCCACGATGGAACAAACACCCTGCCAATCCACCAAAAATACTGACCAGAGACCCTCCAAAAATAACAAGGCTGATTCTTTTTAAAATCCAGATATCTTTTCCAATAACCTTATTAATTGCCCGATAAAGTTCTCTTAAGAGTGCAGATAGAATTATTCCACTACCCCATATTGATAGACAGATAAAAATAGCTTCTTTCATCCCCTTTCTCCTAAAAGCCTTCCAAAAAATGAAGGTTTTGGCTTTGAAGCCTCTTCCCTTTTACTTTTTATGCCACCTATTGAACCTACCAACATAGCGATGAACCCTTTTCTATCCTCAGCTTTCTCAAAGAGGAGGTTTATTATTATCTGCAGAAGTTCCAGATCTTTTTTGTCGATTATATAATTTAAGATTCTCTCTTTATGAGATGTGTAGATGAGCTCTTTAACATCTTTGGAGAAGGCTATATATCTTTCTCTGAATCTCTCATAGTCACCCATCTTCAAAGAATATTCTGCAGAATACATCGAGGCAATCTCCTCTTCTCTACCTGTAGCTATCATTTCTGTAAGGGCTAATATAGGCTTTGAAGGCTCTTTAATCTCAGGGTTAAGATTGTAATCATAAGTTAAGAGGTCTATCTTTAAAGAGTAGGAGATTGTTTGATAAAAATCAGATTCTTTAGGAATGCCCATAATCTTAAGCCCAAGGTTTGCTCCATAAGAATATGTATCAAAGGAGAGGTTTTCTTTTAAGGAATAAGGCAGAAGGGTGTATAACCAGCCAAGAAAGTTAAGGCAGTCTTTATCTTGACCAACCAGCAATAAGGGAGCTTTTAAAGACTTATAACTGAAACAATAATAAAGGAGAGCAAGGATAAGGTCTTGTGGTATTGGAGGTATTTTGAATTCAATCTCTTTATCAAGAGGAAGGTTGATTACATCCAGAGGTTTTTCAGGAGGGCTCGTTCTAAAGAGACCATTTTCTTCAATCATTTTTATAAGTTTTGCCGGGTTAAAAGAGGGTTCTTCCAGCTCATCTTTTGATATTATAAGATTATGGAAGAGATAGTTCCCTGGCCTTCCTAAATTGTCTTTTCCGATGTATATTGCCCTTCCTAAAACAAACCGTTTTTCACTTAAGGGATAAAAGATGTATTTTGTTGGTGTAGATACTCCTTCTTTGTAAAGGAATGAACCAGGGAGGATATATAGGGAATGGTTCTCTAATTTTATCTGTTCATCTTTAGTTATACCTGGTGTCTGGGCAACCGTAGCAAAACCTTTCTTTCCACTTGTATAGATATGCTGTTCTAATCTCATAGGTATCCCTCCAGATGTAGTATCCATAATGTTGGGTCTAAGATATGAAACGGGGCTAAATGGGTTATTTTACCATCTACTGCCTTACAACCCAGAGAGGATATAGAAGTCATATATATAGAGTTAAAATTAACCTCAAGGGCATTGTAACGCTGATTTCGACACCCCTCTCATGTTTTGCATGATTTTTAAGTGAAAGCATTCAGAGAGTATTTATTTGCTGGAACACCTAATAGTTGTAATATTTCCAGCTGCAGAAAATTCAAGCTCGTCAT
>JBFLXS010000288.1 GCA_040755795.1 bacterium
CTTTAATTTTTTTTGGATTGACCCCGCCAACATAAAGTTTAAATTTACTTCTCTTTACCCTCAGATCTTACATAAAATGGAGGGAAAAAACATACCCTCCATCTTTTAGTTTATGTCAACAGCCTGTAGAGAGTAGACCCCGTTAGATACTTATCTTTACCCATAAGTTTTACTGGACAATGTTACATTCATTCACAATTCGCAATTCACCATTCACCATTCACAATTTTTTCCCTATCGTTCGTATGCTGGAACTGATGATTTTTGAAAGCTCATCACATTCTTTGACCACATTCAATAGTTGATTAATGGGTAACAAATTGCTTCGTTTTATAATCTCCAACCAAATTCCAGATTCATTTAATTCTTTCAAAACAATCCCCAACTTGTGAACAAAATCATTTTTACTTTCCGCTCCTCGTGCTTCACCATAATTCGGTGCAGGAGAAGTACCACATCGAAGTAATTGCCCCGCAATGTGTTTCCCAACATGAGTATTTGGTAATGCAGAGCATAATTCTATAATCATAACTGCAAAATTAATCAATCGTTCCTGAATATCATCCCCTTTCGCCATTCATGAATCCCCCTAACTTTCATTCACCATTCACCATTCACAATTTCTTCCCTAAATCTCCTTAAAATGGTGAATGGTGAATTGTCAATTGTGAATTGTGAATTATCACTCTTCACTCTGCCCAGTAAAAAATGTGGGACATGCTAAGGTTAGATAGTGAACATCTAATGGGGTAGATGGTTGCATTGAGATTAAAAGCCTTTTTCCAATACCCATTGATAAAAGGGGATAATTTGAATATTAAATCCCTGTTCTGTTATTTTCTGGCTTCTTCCTTCACCAATAATTATTTTGGATTCCTTCAATTTAAAATACCTCATCGCTTCCAATAAAGCAGAGGTTTCTCTAAGTAATGTTTCCTTATTTTCCAGATTGTAACAAACATTGATTAATTCTGTAATCTCTAATCCTTGCTTTAAGACAAAATCTACTTCCTGCTTTTCGCAGAAATAATACACCTCTTTGTTTTGCCTTTTTAAATGGCTAAAGACGGCATTCTCTAATAATTTCCCCTTATCTTCAGAAAACTTAAAGGCTATCGCATTGTGCATACCGTTGTCTATAAAGTAGACCTTTCGCTCTGTTTGCATTTGATTCCTCAAAGAATAAGAGAATCGCGGGACAAAATCAATCAGGAAGGCAGATTTTAAATAATGAGAAAAACGGTGGATAGAGTCTAAAGACACTGAAAAATCAATTACCCGTTTTATCTTATTAAAACTGTATTTACGGGTAAAATTTGTGCTGTAGAATAAA
The DNA here is from genome assembly GCA_040755795.1 of bacterium. NCBI lineage: Bacteria > bacterium. The sequence goes on from JBFLXS010000288.1 coordinate 1,334, forward strand.
GCCAGACTCTCCAACTTATCTACATCCTTCACCTTGTATCTGACGACAATGTCTCTATTTATGATATCAGTAAAATATTGAGATAACAATTCCTGGCGTAACAATTCATCTTTGGTCAGGACAATTTTAGGGAAACCACCTAATTGCAGATACTCAAAAGCAAAATTCTTTAAGGTGTTTTTTTGCTTTACCAACCACAATGGGTCAGTTTCTATTTCCATATTTTTGAACTTCAGGAACTCTGTAAAACTTAAAGGGCTGACATATACCTGTAAGTGTCTGCCCGTTAATACACCGGCAAATTCCGAAGATAAAAGCTCCGCATTGGAGCCAGTAACGAATATTTTTACATTCTCTTTTCTATCATATTTTGCCCTTACCCAACTCTCCCAGCCAGGTATCTTTTGTATTTCATCCAGGACTAAATATACTTTGCCGCAAGGCTTTAAATAATCCTGGTATGCCTGCCAGATATTATCTAATAAATCTATAGTCAAAAAATTATAGAACTTTGGATCTTCAAAATTAACATAAAGCGTATTAGACCTTTGAACATTATTCTTGATTAACTGAGCTATTACCTGGAGTAGGAGTGTACTTTTACCACAGCGCCTCACCCCTGTTAAGGTCACAATTTCATCCGTCTCCAAATATCTTTTTATCCGGGTTAAATACTCCTCTCGCCAAATGCCTGTATCTATATCTTTCTCCCAGAAATTCCATAGAAGTAAAGCCTCTATTATTTGCTCTTTTTCCATGCTGACAGCTCCTATTATTATCCGATATATCGGATAATAATATTATATATCATCCGATAGAGTTTGTCAATAACTATTTTCTCTAAATTGCAATTCAGATATAATGAACCACAGATTCACACAAATTAACACTGATAATATCTGTGTTCATCATTTATACTACCAATCTTTCGTATTCTACCTTGGTCTTTGCAAAATTTAGAATTAGTCCAACTTCATACCCTGAAGCCTTTAAATAATTTAGCAATTGAGCCTTATGTATCTTACTTATTTCTTCTACCGCTTTTACCTCTACTATTACTTTCTCTTCCACTATTAGATCAGCTACATATACTCCCACCTCTTTCCCTTTGTAGAAGATCTTTATTTCTTTCTGAGATTCTACATGCATTCTTTTTAACCTTAGTTCGTGAATGAGTGAGTTCTCATAGACTTTTTCTAGGAATCCACATCCTAAGGCATTATGTACCTCAAAGGCAGCGTTTAGAATTTGATAAGTTGTCTCTTTATACTTAAATTCCTTATTCATATTTTGTTAGATACACACAGATTAATTTTTTTAATATCTGAGTACATCTGTGTTTATCTGTGGTTTTATCTAATGTCTGAATCACCGTTCTCTAACAGCAACAAAGAGTTAGCTGTCGCCTCTGTGAGCCATAAAGGCACAGAGGCACAAAGTCTGGTAGTCACAAGTTCAGTGTTACTGGTTTTCATCCTCTTTTGTACGCCACAGTCGCATGGCCGCTTTATCTGACCTCTCCTCATCCAAAGAAAGACTTTCTGGCTTTTCTTCTTTTAATTGACGCTCTATTTGCCTTTTTAACCTATCTTTAAGATTACGGCGCAATGATGGCTCATCCCCTAATTGAATATCTATTTTAGTGTCTTCATCTTCAATAATTAACATAAAAAGAGAGAATAAGACAGGTTCCTCTGCATCCTTTTTATCAAGCTTAGACTTAGAGAAATTCATTGTCATATTAGTACATTCTTCGATTAATTTATTAAAGAATGGGAGACTAATCAACTTATCAAATGAAGAGGACTTATCATTAGATTCTATTATCTCTCTAAGTAATTTTATTAAAGTAGATTCTTCCGGTGTTTCCTCCTCAGGCTTAAGCTCTTTTATTCTCTTTTCGATTTCTTCTTTCTTCTTCTCCAAATCCGCTAATTCTTTATTTAACCTATCTTTTTCTTCGGCAATAACCTCCCAATACTTCTCTTTCCATTTTTTGTTATCAAGGTAAGAAATAGTTTTTATATAAGATTTAATCTTAGCAAGTATTAGTCTAAAACAATTCTCATAATCAGTTATTGTCTCTTTATTCATCTTCTCATGTATCTTACATAATAAGTAATATCCATCAATATTTTCAGGATCAAGTTCTATTACCTTCTCAGCCTTAGTTTCTGCTTGAGTTAGTAAGTCTTTGTTTAAATTTTCTTCTGCTTCTTTGGTAGCCCGTATTGCATCTAAGATATTGCATTCATAATCCTCTTTTTTAAGTTTAAATTGGTAATAACCCTTACCGAGTGTACCTTTACGAGTAGATTCAATAATCCTTCTTTTAAAAGGTTCATTTAAATTAGTTACTTGTATTCTAAAAGCTCCTGCAGGGTCTTTGGGGCTCTCAATATTCCAATTATCAAAAATACCATATCCTGATGTCCAATGAAGAATCTGTTTCCTAATAAAATGTTGTAGTAATATAAATCGAGGTTCATCTTTTTTGATTGATTTATCACCTATAAGAATTTCTTCAGACCTAAAGTCTATTTTTATAGGCTCTATTGGAGTAGTCTTTGGTATTATCGCCTCAAGTCTACTTCTTAAATCTTTTATCACACTCAGTAATCGAGTCTTTTCAAAGGCATAACTTTGTAAACTTATAGCTAAATGACTAAATAGAATAACCGAGCCAGGTGCTACTTCCTCTATCCAGAGTTGATGAAATCTAAATAGATAAATAGAAACTAACAAATAACTAAATAAAAACCCTAAAGAGAATAATCCTTGTTTTAATGCAGTTAATCCTGGTAGGACTAATCCTATCATTAATCCTATCATTATCAAAAGTATAGTATTTAATCCTTTGCTTAAGCGAGTTAAGAATTGTTGATTAAGAATATTATCAATTGCGGTCGCAAATATACCTACACCCGGGTATTGTGATGAAACAGGTGTAGTACATATATCTCCCTGCCCAGTAGCAATTGAGCCAATTAGCACAACCTTGTCTTTATAATCCTTAAGCGAAATTATAGGTTTTTCCCCTCCTTCAATCAGTTTAGCTGATTGTAAAACCTCTATAAATGAAGAAGATTCTTTTAATAAATCCGAAGTTGTAAAGTTCAATAGCATCTGGCATTTATTGTCTATTGGAATCTTGATTTTATCCAAAAGGATATATTTGCCTGGTATTACCTTTATTTGCTCTTTAGATATACCCAGGTAATCGCAAGCCATTAAAATGGCTAAGTTTGGATATAGTTTACCCTTATATTTAATAACTAATGGAATTTTTCTTATCACTCCATCAGTATCGTGGAATACATTGGTATGACCAATACCTTTTGCACCTTTAATTAGACAAGGAAGTGAAGAAGTAAGACTAACCGCAGTTTTGATATGGGAGGTGGGAGGTGGGAAGCGGGAGGCGGGAAGGTTTTCACTATACATCCTACCTCCAATACATGAACTTTCAAGCAATTGCTCCACTTCCTCATCTACATCCTTTGAAGTAGAAAAATGAAAGATATAGGAATGATAGACATTTTTAGCTAATGTAGTACAATCTGATAATAAGTCATCATATTTTGGATTTGGGCTTTCTTCTGAAAATAGAATATCAAAACCAATCTGTTGAGGTTTATATTCATCTTTAATTAAGGTATGAATAAGAAGGGCATGTAAGTTTCTTGGGAATGGGGATTGGTTTACCTTCTTAAAGGTATAATCATCAATAAGAGCCTATCCGAAAAATAGCTTAAGATAATGTTCCCCTTTGCCGATTTATATAGAGAAGGGTTTTTACTCAATCTATACTGAAAAAGGAGGGGGACAAGATGGCTGATGGAGAAATGGGTGTAG
>JBFLXS010000289.1 GCA_040755795.1 bacterium
GATAACAGTAACCTGGAGTGATAATGTCGGTAGGTTCTGGGTAGTATTTACTGCAGATACCCAACCAGGTTGTGGCACAATCACCGTCAGTGCCAAAGGCAAAGATTGTGTGGCATACAGCTGGTTCCGAATGCTTGGTCGGATAACTTATGTTAGTCCTCAGCAAGGCACAGTTGGAACACGGATAGAGGTTAGTGGTGACGGTTTTGCGGCAAATGAGCGGATAGAGATAGACTTTGGGACTAATCCTACGATAGCTGTAACCTCAAGTGATAATGCCGGCAGGTTTGAGGCAGTATTTACTGCGGATACCCAGCCGGGCGGTGGCACAATCACCGTTAGTGCGAAAGGTAGAGATTGCATCGCATACAGCTGGTTCAGGATGTTAGGTGTGATTACTCTTATTTCACCGAACTCTGGAGCAGTTGGAACAGTGGTCAACATAGCCGGCAATGGTTTTGCGGCAAGCGAACAAATACGGATTGATTTTGGAACAACTCGAACAATAACAATGACAACCACTGATTATCAAGGCGGTTTTGTAACCACATTTGTGGTTGATACTCAACCCGCAGGGACGACGACAATCACCGTTATGGGTATGATAAGTGGTGCAAAGGATATAACTTACTTTATGATAATCGAAGATACTATCCCACCAATTATTATCCATCAACCTATTTTATTCACAGATGCTGGTCTGCCAATGATAATTATTGCCACTATCACGGATAATTTTGTGGTCAAAGAAGTAATTCTTTACTGGAAAATAGGCGGAACGAAAACTATCTCTTTTATCAATATGGTTAATCTGGAAAATAACCTTTACAAAGGAACTATTACGGCTAAAGATGTCTCGATGCGGGGATTACAATATGCCATCTGGGCAACTGATGGCAAGAATGACACCTTATCAACTATCTGGACGACGATTACTTACGGCACAGTTAGCTCAGGTAAAATTGGTGCTATCTATCCAACTTACAAATCCATCTCTGTCCCTGTTCATCCCGGCAATCCTGACCCGGCAGGTGTGTTGTGGAATTGGGGTAATTTTGAGCAAAATGTCAGATTAGTCTATTTCGATGGGAGTAATTGGGTCATTCATAATCCGCCAGGTTCAACTGTTCCAAACTTTGCCCCAGAGATAGGCTATGGGATTACCGCAGATAAAGATAATGAAATTATTGTTTATGGGAGTTCGACTAATCCTTCTGGTTATTATGTTATTCCATTAAAAGGCGGTCTGCCGGAAAGGTGGAATCATATTGGACACCCATATCTTTACCCGGTGGCTTTGAATGAGCAGGTAAAGTTTCGCAAAGGAGAAGAGGTAGTTGACCCTGTCACGGCTTATGTCCAGGGCTGGATAAAGAGTTCATTATGGTATTATGATGGGATGGGATTTAAGATGGTGCCGTATCCTGGGGTGATTAATCCCTGGATAGGATATTTTATCCCGCTGACAGTGGATTGCGAGATGCTCGTTCCAGCAGAAGAAATAGGTGGGAAAGACACCCCTGACCCCTCTCAAAAGGGGAAGAGTTTCTGCCCGATAGAGGAGTGGGTTGTGAATAATGCAGTTTGTGCACGGAGTGAAATAGATGAGTTTAACCCACTCAAACATAAGGATAGCTGGGCAATCCAGCTTTCAGCTAATGCTGGCAGCCTGACTGATAGATTCAACTTTGCTGGCGTCAGCCCTGCGGCAGATGATACCTACGATGATGAATATGATATTGGTGAAATCCCAATGTTACCAGCAGATGATGAAAAATTTGCTCCTGCTTACCTCAGATGTTACTTTATTTCACCGACGGAAGGAGAATATGGCTCTGACTATCGCAGTGAAGTAGAAACAAGCAAGGAATGGAAATTCAGGGTAGAGCAGGTAGGTGAACCAGAGAAAGTAGAGTTAAATTGGGATATTGCCAGTGTTCCACTCCAATACTATCTCTACTTAAAGGATAGAGATAATCTGATTGATATGCGCAAGAATAAAAATTATAGTGGCAATAAAGGAGAGTATAGTCTGATAGTCAGTAAAGAGCCGATAAAGGTAGTGTTGGGAGTAAGTAGTGTAGCGGAATCTTACTGCTATCCTAATCCAGTTAAGGGAGGAGAAGAGGTATCCTTTGTCGTGCCGAAAAATAAGGTTATTAGCCTGAAGATATTCAATATAGTGGGTGAGTTAGTCTATGAGAAGAAAGAAGATTCTGAAGGAGATGGGATTGTGGAATGGGATTGTCGGAATTCAGCTGGTGAAAAGGTTGCCAGTGGCATCTATATTTATTTCATCCGTGACGATATAAGTTCAAAAACAGGTAAATTGGGAGTGATGCGATAAATTTCGTTGTAACTTTAATTATGGAAAGACTACAAAAGATTTTAGCCAAAGCCGGGCTTGGTTCTCGAAGAAGTTGTGAAGAACTAATCCTATCAGGACGCATCCGTGTTAATGGTCAATTAATCAAAAAACTGGTGGTAAAAATTGACCCCAAAATCGATAAAGTAGAATTTGATGGGAAACCAATCAAATTAGAGACAAAGGTTTATCTCCTCTTAAATAAACCCAAAGGATATGTAACCACACTTTTTGACCCGCAAGGAAGACCTACTATCTCTTTGCTTTTAAAAGGAGTAAAAGAAAGAGTTTATCCAGTCGGCAGACTTGATTATAATTCTGAAGGATTATTATTTTTAACCAATGATGGTGAGTTAGCCAATAAAGTTATTCATCCCAGGTATAAAATTCCCAAAACTTATTTAGTTAAATTTAAAGGGAGAGTTGAAGAAAGTGATATAATTCGATTAAGAAACGGAATCAGGCTGAGTTCAGTGGAAAAAACACTTCCGGCCCAGGTAGTAGTAGAAAAAAAATTAAAGGAAAATACTATTCTAAAAATAACCATTAGAGAAGGTAAAAAACGACAGATTCGCAGAATGGGAGAAATGATTAACCATAGTGTTTTAAACCTGAAAAGAATTCAATTTGGACCTTTTAAATTAGATAAATTAAAAAAAGGAGACTATGTATATTTGAATCCAGAGATAGTTAAGAGAGAATTGGGGAAATGCTTATGAGTGTTCCCCTGTCAATCGGGCAACCGTTCAAGTGGTAATTTACCGCAGAGACGCAAGAGTTCGCAGAGAGAAAAAAAATTTTTTTCGTGTTTTTCGCGTTTTTCGGTGTTTAAAAAGGCTTAAAAACAGTTAGTCGAAAGGTAACTATTAGAGCGTTCTCTAAGAGCCTATCCGAAAAGTTGGAGGCGCGAACTTGTTCGGGGTATTTTACCTTAACAAGCCTGCCCTGGCGACAGACCAGGGTTGAGGCGTCCATTGGTTTTTCGGATAGGTTCTAAGTAGATATAACAATATTATAGTAAGTATTAACCAAAAGTTCACATTAGTATTGTTGATAGTTGATGGTTGATATAGCGGTTATTAACTGGAAGTTTACATAGGATAATACCCATAAATAAGGCATGAGAATAATCGTTCCGTTAGGAACATAATATCGGTAGGAATAGATAGACAAATCAATCAGTTCCGTAGGAACGATATATTGGTAGAAAATTTGTGGAAAGCCATTTACCGATATATTGTTCCTATGGGACATTATTTGTATGATATTTATTTCTACCGATATGTTGTCCCTATGGGACATTAAATGAAGGATGAGGTAGAATTTTCACATTCTATTTTTTTCCATTTTTATCATAAGAAATGGGAGAAGGCAAGCCAAATGGACATAATTGTCTAAAAATATAGAGAGTTATAGCCCTAATTTGACATAGTGTAGTAATGGTTCACGCATAACTTGTTAATTCACTACGAGTAGTTACGAGTATTTAATTCTAAGCAAAGTTTTGACTAATAACTGCTATATCTTCTGACCTCTGTATTTATCCGTGCTAATCCGTGTTAATCAGTGGCTGAATAGTTACTTTTATTTTAGATTTTGTTATATCAGTATAACATACCTGTCAATCTATTAAAGGATGCCCGTCTTTACATATTATCAAATTCCTATCTGCTACATAGCATAACATCGTGCACCCTATTTTAATACAAATTTATAGCAGGACATCGTGCACTCTCACCCCATGGGGTGAGCGAAATTCTAATCCTCAAAAATAGCAGGACATCGTGCACCTTACAGGAGATTGAAAATACCCATCTCCATTAGATAATCAGATAGTTCTTTGACAACTTCTTCTATAGAGAGTTCTGGAGGCAAACGATACTCAAGAAATCTACTATCTTGTCATTGCAAACAACTCTTAAGCTATGTGTTGCTGTCATAATGGTAGCTACAACATACTCATAAACTACATCCTTGGGCATTTGGAAGTGTTCACCAAATACGTCGAGTATTCTATCACTTCGGATAAACCTAACCAGGTGAATATTTCCATCTTCAATAGGAATCGGTTCATGGGGTAATTCAAATCCATCTACAAGAAGAAAAGGCTCAACTCCCTCATTCCTCATAAATTCATTAGGGGTTTTACCCTTTAGGACACTGTATCTGTGGAATTCATTGTGGAACTCCTCAAATGCCTTTGATTCTTTTTTAAGATGGAAAAAGTTTTTGAAAACTTGTATTCTAAAAAATCCTTTGTCATAAACATCATTGAAACTTTCAATTACACCATTTCGCCAGGGTTCTCTCTGAGGAATAAAAATAGGTTGAATACCTAAAGAGAGACATAGCCTTAAGACCAATCCTAAAGAATGGGGATGTTTGTGACTTCCATGGAAACTTAGTTCATTGTCAAATTGGATATATTCTGGTATTCCTAATATTTTCCATGTGGAAATTAAGCCGTTTGCTATCTCTTCATCTATCTTTGAAAGTATGGGATTAAGTTTGATTCTATGACTACAGACATCTATTACATTGAGAGAATAGAATCTGCCATCTCCTTTGATATAACGAGGTCCTACAAGATCAACTTGATGAAGAGTATTTATCTCCAAAGGCATTACTATTTTTGGATAGCTTTTGTCTTTGGGTTCATAAGGCTTTTTCTTAAAGACAAGGTTGTTTCTTCTAAGAGCCTATCCGAAAAGTCCAGCAGCTCTGAAGGTAATCCAGGCACAAGCAAAATGAAGCATTGCTATGTAATTTTCTACCTTCTTTTCCCAGCGGATTAGCAACCGTCTAAAGCGGTTTAA
>JBFLXS010000290.1 GCA_040755795.1 bacterium
AGGCAAGAAAGGGAGATTGTATACTCCTATCCCCAGGTACTTCAAGCCTTGATCAATTTCGGGATTTTGAAGAAAGGGGAGCTACATTTAAAAGGTTAGTTGCGGAATTACAATGATCAAATCAAAAGAAGGGCTAATTTTATTGTTAATTACTATCACTTTAGTCAGTATTTCAATCATCATGGTCTATTCTTCATCCTCTATATTAGCCTCACAAAGATTTAACAATGACTCTTTCTACTTTTTGAAAAAACAAATACTTTGGGCAATTATAGGATTTATGTTTATGTGGCTTTTTAGTCAGATTATTATAAGGTTTGGGAGAGATACTCCATAGCTCTTATAATTGTTGGGATCCTTTCATTAATACTTGTCTTCTTCCCTTGGATAGGAAAAGAGATAAGAGGAGCGAGAAGATGGTTGCTGATTGGTCAACCGATTGAATTTGTAAAATTGGCTTTGATAATCTATATAGCCAACTTTCTATCCAGAAAACAAGAGGTAGTGACCTCTTTCCTAAAGGGATTCACTCCTTTTGTCATCATATTATCAATTATCTTTATTTTGACTGCTCTACAACCAAGTTTAGGAGCTGCAATCTCTATAGTTACATTTTCTTTAGTCATGTTTCTAATAGGTGGAGGAAGGATTTCACACTTGGGTTGCCTATTCCTCTTTTCTCTACCTTTTTTATACACCTTGATCTGGAACGTCCCTTATAGAAGAAGAAGGATTATAGGATATCTATTTCCTTTTGATGATCCTTTGGATAAAGGCTATCAGATAATTCAGTCTTTCTTAGCTTTAAAAGCAGGAGGGTTATCTGGAGTTGGTGTAGGAAATTCAACTCAAAAGCTTTTTTACTTACCTGTACCTCATACAGATTTCATATTTTCTATTATTGGAGAGGAAGTCGGATTTATAGGCTGTAGCTTCATTTTATTACTTTTCTTAGGTTTTACAATCTTAGGAATAAGGATTAGCTGTCGGGCACAGGATCTATTTGCAAATTTTCTTGGTGTTGGAATAACTTGCATGATAATTATCCAAGTTATCTTGAATGTGTCTGTGGTTACAGGATTATTACCTACTACAGGATTGGGACTACCTTTCATTAGCTTTGGTGGATCTTCTCTCGTTGCTAATATGGTAGCAGTAGGAATATTATTAAATATCTCAAGGGGAGAAAAGCCAGATAAGGTGAAGTTCCTTTAGAACCCAAAATCTTACATCGATGTAAGATTTTCCGTTCTATCGGAGTCGGATTGCACTCCTTGAATCCGTAAAAACTTTTTACATGTTGTCCCTTGTTAGTATGAATTTTCTTTCTTTTTGAGTCGCTTTTTCTTTCTTTTTTGAAAAGAAAGAAAAGGGACAGGAGAGGAATGGTTTGAAGGTTGCTATTACAGTGAGTGGTACAGGGGGGTATATCTATCCTGGAATCGTAATAGCAAGGGAATTGAAAAAAAGAGAGAATCAAACGGAAATCCGATTTATAGGAAAAGTGAAGTCTCGAGAAGCATGTGAATTCAGTTTTACTCAAATTGATGTAAGAGAATGGAATAGGCGATTTCTATCTCTCGGTACGATTAAATTCGTTTGGAAAATAATGGAAGGTTTCGTAAAGTCTATCCTTTTTTTGAAAGAGTTCCAACCAGATGTAGTAGTTGGTATGGGTGGATATGCAAGTTTTACTCCTATTATATCCGCACACCTATTAGGAATTCCTACACTCATCCATGAACAAAATGTTCGACCTGGCTTAGCCACTGAGATATTGGTTCGAGTGGCAGATAAGGTGGCTGTGAGTTTCATTGAGTCAAAAAGGTATTTACACCAAGCAATTATTACTGGGAATCCAGTGAGAGAAAGAATCGGTGAAATAGATAGGATATCTGGATTAAGTCATTTTAATCTGGACTCTCGTAAATTTACAATCCTTGTCTTTGGGGGCTCCCTTGGAGCACATTCGATTAATAATGCGATAATTGATGCTCTTCCCTATTTAGAAGAGGTATCAAATAGATTACAGATAATCCATATTGCAGGTGTAAGGGATTATGATTGGATGCTGGAGCATGTAAAGGAAAGTAAAATTGGTATTCAAGTTTTCCCTTATATCCAAGAGATGGAAAATGCTTATGCAGTGGCTGATTTAGTAATTTGTAGAGCTGGTGCAACAACCATTTCGGAAATTATTAAATGCAGGATACCTTGTATACTCATCCCATATTCGTATGCTGCATCTCACCATCAATTGGTAAATGCAGAAGTTTTAGAAAAAAAAGGGCAGATAAAAATGATTTTAGATAAGGATCTAAGTGGAAATCTATTAGCCAAGAAGATCTTAGAATTGCTAAACGATAAGGAAGAATTAAATAAGATGAAAGAGAACCTAAGAGGCATAGGGATTTCTTCTGCTACTCAAAAGTTAGTAGAATTGATATACTCCCTTAAAAAGGAAGGCAGAAGGTTAAAAAGGCAGAAATAAATCTTTTACCCTTTCTGCCACTCCCCTTTCTCTTCTGCCTTCTTGAAGATAGAGAAATGTTAAAACAGAACAGGTCTATTCATTTTGTAGGTATTGGTGGAGCTGGAATGTCGGGTATTGCTGAATTATTGCTGAATTTAGAGTATAAAATCTCTGGCTCGGATATTTCAAAGACTAACGTAACGGACAGATTGTGCAATTTGGGCGCAAAAGTTTATATTGGACATAACGAATCAAATATTAAAGATGCAGATATAGTAGTAATCTCTTCAGCCATTCCAAAAGACAATTTGGAAATACGATATGCTAAGAGACATAGAATACCAGTAATTCCAAGAGCGGAGATGCTCCATGAATTGATGAGATTAAAAGAGGGAATTGCTGTATCTGGTGCTCATGGAAAAACCACTACCACCTCAATGATATCCCTTGTATTGAGTAGGGGAGGGTTAGATCCTACCATTTTGATTGGTGGTCGACTTCGTAATATCAACTCCCATGCACGCCTTGGTAATGGAAGATATTTAGTAGCTGAAGTTGATGAATCAGATGGAACTTTCTTACGCCTTCGACCATTCATTTCAGTTGTAACAAATATAGATATGGAGCATTTAGACTATTATGAAAACTTGAAAAGAATAAAAGAGGCATTCTTGAGTTTTATTAATTCTGTCCCTTTCTATGGATGTAGTATCTTATGTATCGATTGTGAAAATATAAGAGAGTTAGTAAGTAAAATAAAAAGAAGGTTTATCACCTATGGTACCGTAGAAGAGGCAGAGATTAGAGCAAAGGACATTGTCCTTGGAGGTCTATGTTCTGAATTCTATGCATTCTGCAAGAATAAAAAGTTAGGAAAGGTAAGGGTAAATCTACCAGGAGTCCATTATGTAAATAACTCCTTAGCCGCAATAGCAGTAGGACTGGAATTAGGGATTTCATTTCAGGATATTGCTCATGCCTTACTTGAATTTCAATCAGTTGACAGAAGATTTCAGATCAAAGGCAATATCAAAGGTATATTAATTGTAGATGACTACGCTCATCATCCAACAGAGATAAAGGCAACCTTAAAGTCAGCCAGAGCGGGATGGAATAGAAAGATAATTGCAGTATTTCAACCTCATCGATACACCCGAACAAAATATTTAAGAAAGGAGTTTGGGAGATGTTTTTTCGATGCCCAACAGGTCATAGTAGGAAAGATCTATCCTGCTGGAGAGTCACCGATCAAAGGTATATCTTCAAAGGTAATTGTAGATGGCTTAAAAGAAGCTAATCACCCTAATGTAATCTATATTGAGGATTTTAATGATATACTGAACTTTTGCATTGATAGATTGTCTTTTCACGAATTTCCGCGAATGAGGCGGCTAGAATGGCTTATCCTAGCTGAAAATCAGAAGAAGCCGCCTCACGAATTTTCGCGAATATTATACAACCACGTTTTAGGAAAACCGCTAATTTCAGCCAAAAAGAAGTTTTGAGTGCAAAAGTTGAGTGATATAGTCAATCACTTACTCTCTAATCTGCAAGAAGGTACCTTAATAATCACTCTTGGAGCAGGAGACGTATGGAAAGTGGCTGATAAATTGGTGGAGAGATTAAAAAAAGATGGAATTTATTACAAAACTTAAGAAGGTTACAGAAAGGATTAAGATAAATGAGCCTATGAGCGCTCATACATCTATCCAAATTGGAGGACCAGCTGATTATTTTATAGAAGTGGAAAACGAAAGTCAATTAAAAAGATTAATTAGATTGTGCAAAAATTCCAAAATACCTTATTTTTTGGTTGGTGGAGGATCAAATTTATTGGTCAAAGATGGAGGAATTCGTGGTGTAGTACTTAAATTAACAGATGATTTTGAGCATATAGTAGCAGACAAGAGAAAGGTAATTATTGGTGCAGGTATAGCCTTACCTCATTTATTGATGGAAGTATCTAATCTGGGTTTAGGCGGATTAGAATTCTTAACCGGAATTCCTGGTACTTTTGGTGGAGCAATTTTTATGAATGCAGGTGCATATGGAGCATCAATTTTGGAACGAGTAAATTGGCTGAAAATAATGGATTCTTCGGCCCGAGTTAAGACTATACTCAAAAAAGACTTACGCTTTTCATATAGAAAAAGTAATCTAAATGGATACATAATCCTGGAAGGAGAATTGGAGCTTCAGGAAAGTAAAAGATTAAAGGTGGAAGGTAAAATGAAGGGATTGCTGAAATTACGGGAAAACACTCAGCCGTTATATACAAAGAGCTTCGGATGTATGTTCAAAAACCCTGAAAAGCGCAATGCAGGAGAGCTAATTAGGAAATCTGGATTGGCTGATTTAAGAATTGGAGATGCAAAGATTTCTGAAAAACACCCCAATTTCATTGAAAATTTAGGCCGAGCAAAGGCAAGAGATGTATTGATGATAATTGAAAGGGTGAAGGAAGAGGTTATGCAACGCTTCGAAGTTCCTTTGGAAGAAGAAGTTATTATAACCGGAAGCTAACCTACTCTTCTATTAATAAGAAAGAGTTAGCAGGAAGAACTTCCTACCTTTTCTTAAAATAAAAAGTAGAGAAAAGAAATTTAGATGCATATTGTACAAAATGTTAGTTTTCAATATCAGTACATCACAAAAGCTGAGTTGATCTCACAATGTTGATTTCAGAATAAACACTAAATAC
>JBFLXS010000291.1 GCA_040755795.1 bacterium
ATTTCAACCAAATTCTTTTAATATCTAAAAATGAACCCAATCCATATAACCCATATTTTTGACTCCAGGCAAAACCACATAATCCACACAGGAAAGTCGCAATAAATATATACCACACATCCTGTATCATCAAATAAGAAAGGTGTTTAGGAAGAAAATTCTTTAATATTATCTCCCGCATCCCAATGAAATACATATAATAAAGGTAAGGTAAAGAGGTAATTACGCATACCTCAGATAAAATTAATGATTTACCTGCCCTTTCACGATTAAATAAATTTCTCATTTTTCCAGTCTCTAATTTCTGTTTTTAAAATTCTATTTCCATTATGGCTATTCCCAACCCCCAGCCTATTCCATCAGCGAGTAAGTCCTCATGGTCAAAGACATCATTCATTTCTTCTTTGATGATACCAGCGGCCGCGGTGGCTAAACTCGCATAGCAAAATGAAGAAAACTTACTTAAACCTCGATTTTCGCAATAAAGATAAGTAGCATCATAGATTACAGCACTGACAACGATATGAGCAATCTTATCTTTCTCTAATTTAAATTTCGCCTCTGATACTCTTACGAAATTACTCATCAAAAATCCTATAAGTAACAAAACAACAGGTATTTTTTTAATTTGACACATTTCCATTTCCTCCTTTAACTGACTAAATTATAGGATTCTGCAAAACCAGGAAACTGTAGTTTTTAAGCGGGTATTTAAAACCTCTATTTTTATCAATTTCCTCCAAAGAGCAAAATGCAAAAGTCGTTTATAGTTTATAGTTTATGGTTTATAGTTTATAGTTTATAGTCTATAGTCCTTCAACTATAAACTATCAACTATAAACTATCAACTATCTACTACATTTCAGCATTAAAATACTTGAAGTCCTTTTTGAAATTTGATTTGTAATTTTGCATTTTGATATTTAATATTTGATATTTATTTGTTATTTCCCCAAAATCCTATTTTGCAGAACCCTATGGCTAAATTAGTTACCAATATTTAAAAGGTAACTTCGATAGAATCGTATTTGACAAAATTGTTTTCATTACAGAAGTTAATATTTGCATTTGAAGAAATTGGTTGAAGTTCCGTATTAAGCCAGGTATGAAGATATACCTTTAGATAAATTCTATATCGATGTCCTGTAGTAAGTATATATCCTGTCTGAAAATCAAATTGCCCGGTCAAATCACCTGCAGAAGGTTTAATCCAGGTCCAATCATTAGCTGGTGGAATTATATAAGAAGGCAGGATTGCTGAAGTAGTTAAATCAATTGCCTCCAGAGATAGTCTAACCTCACCACCAGCAGGTAAATCTATAAGATACTGTCCATTATAGCTACCTTTTATTCTAATAACAACCGGATAATTTCCGACCATCTCATCGATTAAATTAATCTCAACCCCTAAGTTTCCATAGGCATACACATCTCCTGTCCCTTCTCCGGGCACCCCAACACCTATAAAAATACATTTATTTTCTTTATCAACTTGCACATATTCATAACTATTAGTTAATTGTCCGCTATGCCATGATTTGAATTCACTATAATTTGGTTGACTCAATTGTTTTGTAATTCCGGGTTCGTAATTAATATCCAGGACAGAAGACAAAAATGATTCCTCGAATTCAGAAGCCGTATCTTTTTCTACAAAAGATAATACTGGTGGAGATGAAGCGGACTTATCCTCAGTTGAACCCAGGGCTATCCATTGAACATCTGAATTTGAAACAGGTTTGTTTTTATGGTCATAAAGAGATATTGTAAATCCTGTTTTACTATTGTTAGTTGCACAGACATTAATTGCTTTGCCATCTTTTTGTCCGGTAGCAAGTATAATTGGAGGATTAGAAAATGGGATGTTAAATTTGATAAACTGATTATTATCATATTTACCTACCTCTCCTTGAATATTACCATTTGAAAGAGGAGCAATCGCAATCCAATGGACAATAGCATCCTTTTCTGGGGCAAAACGATTATAGAGTTTAATATGAAATCCTCTTTTTTCTACTTTCTCAACATAGGTATTGATAGCAAATTGTCCCTTTCGAGCAGAGGCGATAACAATCGGCGGGGTTGAAAAAGATTGTGTAAAATTAATATATTCCCCATTATTATAAATACCAGAGCCTGCTTGAATATCTTTATTATTTCCCAATCCTGCCGCAAGCCATTGAACACAGGCATCTGACACTTTATTACCTTCGTAATCCAGTATAGATAGTTTAAATCTGTTCTTTTTACTTGATATAGAAGCGACTCGTAAAGCAACACCCTTTTTAGAAGCCGAAGTAATAATAACCGGCTGTTTAGAAAAGGATTGTTCAAGATTAACATAATCTCCATTACTATACCTTCCTGTTCCTGATTGAATTTCTATACTGACAGATATTCCTCTAAATAAAACTAAAAAAATAAATATCCATCCTGATATTTTTAATCTTTTATTCATAATATTAAATTATATCAGATATATCTCTTTTTTGTCAAGAAGCGGACCGAGAATTTTTTAAAAATATCTTCTACTATGTTGGTAAAACCTCCTAAATTTAATTAAAAATTAATATTTTGACTCAATTAACCTTAAAGGCAAGGAAAAATTGTAACCGTTCACCACAGAGACATAGAGACGCAGAGAAAAAAATTAAAATCTATAGTACTTATTAATCGAAATTTGATCCAGATATGGCTATGAAATTCCAAATCACAAATTCCAAATTCCAAACAAATTCGAATGACCAAAATTCAAAACATTACCCCCCATAGTTTGGTATTTAGTACTTGAAATTTGGTGCTTATTTGGGATTTGGTGCTTGGGATTTGGGATTTTTTACTTATCCACCCTGAGTAAAATTTTGACTAATAACTGCTATATTCACCAGAGACAGAAATTTCCTTTTTTTGGTGCATTTCGGGTTTTTCGTTGTTTATTAATTTTTTAATACTTACTTTCGACTAACTGTTTTTAAGCCTTTTTAAACACCGAAAAACGCGAAAAACACGAAAAAAAGATATTTTCCTCTCTGTTTCTCTGCGTCTCTGCGGTTAGAAATTTCTGAAATCCTCTGATTTTTCTTGCATTTTGTTATTTTTTGTGTTATAATTTTTTTCTGAAAGGGTAGGGGATGAACAGGGAAATTTTAGAGGTTAAAGAATTTTTTAATAGATTAGCTTCCTACTATGACTTGATTTATAATGAACA
Source organism: bacterium (assembly GCA_040755795.1). Lineage (NCBI taxonomy): Bacteria > bacterium. Next base: position 3,209 of record JBFLXS010000291.1, read on the forward strand.
ATTTAAGGAAAAAACTAAAGGAGAAATTACCTTTCTCCAAAATTTCCTGCCTAAAAAAGGTAAAATATTAGATATTGCCTGTGGAACTGGAAGACACCTCCTACCACTAAAAATGCTTGGTTATGAGGTAATTGGAATTGACTTATCAAAGAATATGCTTCAAATTCCAAGAAATAAGATTAAAAACTTAAAGTTCAATATTAAACTTATACAAGGAGATATGAGATTTCTTCCTTTACAAAATCAATCCATCGTTGGGGTAATCTGTTTGTTTTCATCTTTTTGTCATTTACTTACTTTAGATGACCAGAAAAAAACGGTCAATGAAATTTATCGAATTTTAAAAAATAATGGGGTAGTAATAATTGATGTGGCGAATTGGTATTGGTTAAAAAAACAATGGCAGAAAAAAAGGGAAAAGATTGGAATAATCCCTGGAACTCAAAAGATTACCATTCATCTGGAAAATAGATACATTGATAATCCTTTAAGAACAAAATTATGTCATTACACGAAAGAAGATTTAAGAAGATTATTTAGCATTTTCCCCAGGGTAGATTTTTATGGTAGTTTTTCATTAAATGCTAAATTTAACAGTCAAAGTTCCAGAATTATTATGGTGGCTAAGAAAAAGCAATTAGAATACAAGGTATGAAGTTTAGAAGTTATGAAATTTAGAAGTTCAGAATTTACAATTCAGAATAACTTCCGATAATATATCTTATGTAAACTTGAAGGTAGTATCGAAATTTTACCACCTCTGCAGTTAAGTCGTAGGCTATTAAATCAAGTTAAACATTTCGCTCCTACGGAGATGAATTCTTTAACTTGATGTTCAAGTTTTTTAAAGGTATAAAGATTTAACCGCAAAGAGCGCAAAGGAAGATTTCGCAAAGGACGCAAAGGAAGGAAAATAAGGTGGTGAACAACCTATTGCTTTGTTAAGTTTGCTTTGCTATGTTTAGAAAGTTATCGGTTATCAGGTTATCGGTGAAGAGAAAACAATGGCCTGTTATCTCCGATTACCGATTACCTAAGTAACATGCAAATTCAATCTTAACAGAGCACTATAATCTTTGCGTTCTTTGCGGTTAATTTCTTTGCGTTCTTTGCGGTTAAAAAAGGATAAACCACTTAACCTTAAAAAAAACTTGAATATCGAGTTTAAGGATTATCATAGTCTACAAATATATCACTCCTAACGGAGTTTAAAAATATATTCAGCCCTGTAAGGGCGAGATGTTTATAGATTTATTTATTGTCTCAACATCAAATTAGCTCCGTAGGAGCGATATGTTTATTGAGAAAGTTATAAGAGACCTGTGCGGTTAGGTTTTAGGTTATTGACGCTGAAAGCGTCGAATTTTAAATAACCGTAGATGCAATCTACGGAAATAAAAATAAACGCCCGCAAAACTAGGGTCGAATGTAATCCCTGGTTAGAATTCAACCCTTTCAGGGTCGAGTAGTAAGCAGGAGTTTTTCTTCTCTTATGTAAAAGTCAAACCTTTCAGGTTTGAGGAAATTTGCTTGTAATTTCTAACCGCACAGGTCGACAATTTGTTGTAGAAGACATTGAAAATAAAAGAGTTGCGAACTTTTTCACCGAGAATTGCTGGGGCGAAAATTTCTTTCTTGACATTCTTAATAAAATATGATAAAAAAAATAAATTTAAAAGACTTGACAAAATAAGTAAGTTTATGATAAAATTATTAAAGATTTGGAATTCTAACGAATCACGATGTCAAATAGGTAGGGTTTTACAAAATTAAAAGCAAGTAAATGGTAATGAGTATATGTTTAGCGTGCTACAGCATTTGAGGTATAAATAATTCCGTAACCGTTCAGGCTATATATCAAAAGTGTAAGAAAGGGGATAAGGAGATAAGAGTGATATGGAGATAAGATAATAGAAATAGATTGAAATTTATAGAAATAGGTAGAAATTGATTGTGGAAAACA
>JBFLXS010000292.1 GCA_040755795.1 bacterium
GTTTCACAGTAAGCGTTCAGATGGTGTAAGAAAAGGAGATATGGAGATAAAGGAGATAAGGAGATATTATTAAAAAAAATTGAAATTAGTAGAAACTAATAGAAATTTATGGAAATTTGTTGTTTTCCACAATCAATTTCTACCTATTTCTATAAATTTCAATCTATTTCTATTATCTTATCTCCATATCTTCCTTATCTCCTTATCCCCCTTCTTACACTTCTAATGTATAACCTGAACGGTTACGTTTCACAAAATGCGGATTTAAGAATCCCCAATTCAAAATCCGAAAATTCTAAAATACAAGGAGGATAACAATGCGGTTTTTTATAGCAGTGCTGATGTGTATTTGTGTAGGAGTAGGAGGACAATTATTGTTAAAAACAGGTGTTTCGCAAGCGGAGATAGGTAATTATTTTCAAATGCTAACTCATCCTGCGGTTATCATAGGTGGTTTTCTTTATATCGGAAGTTCTTTCTTATGGCTTTTATTGCTTCAAAGAGCACACCTGAGTTACCTATATCCACTGATTAGTGTCTCGTATGTCCTGGTAGTAATTGCTTCTTGCCTTTTATTTCAGGAAATAGTATCCCCTATTAGATGGATAGGGGTAGGAGTAATTTGTGTGGGAGTAACTTTAGTTTCACAGAGTTAGTGATTGGTAATTGGTAATTGGTAACTGGTGATTGGTAATTGGTTAAATATCTTCGTCGTAAGTTCAGCCGGATAGTATTTAATTACCAGTTACCGGTTACCAATTACCAGTTATCAGTTATCAGTTACCAATTACCAATTACCAGTTACCAATTACCAGTTACCAGTTACCAATTACCAGTTACCAATTACCAGTTACCAATTACCAGTTACCAATTACCAGTTACCAATTACCAGTTACCAGTTACCAATTACCAATTACCAGTTACCAGTTACCAGTTAATAAGGAGGAAAATTATGCCAATATTATTAGCTATTTTGGTCTGTGTGGCGATTGTAGTCACAGGACAGTTGTTGTTAAAAACAGGCGTAGGTAAGCCTTCGGGTAAGCCTATTCCATTAGAATTAATCAGGATATTTACTATGCCCAGAGTAATCTTTGGATTTTCACTTTATATATTTAGTGCCATGCTCTGGCTGTGGATTTTACAAAAGGCCCCTTTGAGTTTTGCTTACCCGATGTTAAGTCTAGCCTATGTCTTGATAGTCTTCTCATCTAAATTCATTCTCAAAGAACATGTGCCTTTGATAAGATGGATAGGTGTAGCAGTTATCTGCATTGGTATATTTTTAATTTCACAAAGTTAGGAAATTTTCATCAAGGTTTAAAATATGGTTACTTTAAAGCAAATATGCCAATTTCTTGAGACAGAGTTAAATATAGCCCAGGTTAAAGATGAGGCGATAAATGGCTTACAAGTTGAAGGAAAAAAGACAATTGAGAAAATAGCCTGTGCTGTTGATGCCTCATTAGAAACTTTTTATGAGGCAAAAAAACAAAATGTAGATATGATTATTGTTCATCATGGTCTATTTTGGGGAACACCTCAACCTTTAACCGGTACCCTTTATAAACGATTAGAGGTGTTGTTTAAAAATGATATTTCGCTCTATGCGGTGCATTTGCCTTTAGACCTTCATCCAACACTTGGCAATAATGCTCAATTAATGAATTTATTTGTCCCCAAAACATCACAACCTTTTGGGAAATATCATGAAGTACCAATTGGGTATTTAGGCAACTTAAAAAAAGGAATTGATTTATTAGATGTTAAACAAATACTTGAGCAAAGGTTAAATACTATTTGTCGATTATTAGATTTTGGTAGACAAAAGATTAAAAGCATAGCCATAGTCTCGGGTGGTGGCTCGGATATGCTTAAAGAGGCGATAGAAAAAGAGGTGGATTTATTTATTACTGGCGAATCAAAATTATTTACATATCATTTAGCCAGGGAATCAAAAATCAATATTATCTTTGCTGGTCATTATGCCACCGAGACATTAGGAGTTAAGGCATTGGCAGAGGTTTTAGCCCAAAAATTTCAAATAGAATGTCCTTTTATTGATATTCCAACAGAACTTTAAAAAGGAGAAAAAATGAAAGATTTATTAAAAAAAATTACAGATGTCCCTAAAGTATCAGGAAGTGAAGATGATATCAGGAATATTATCGTTAACGAGATAAAAGAGTATGTTGATACAATTGAGATTGATAAATTCGGTAATATTATATCAATCATAAAAGGAGATAAAAAACCAAAAGTAATGTTAGCGGCTCATATGGATGAAATTGGATTAATGGTAAAATTTATAGATGAAAAAGGGTTTATCCGATTTATTCCAATTGGTGGGATTAATGATCAAATGTTACTTAATCAAAGAGTAACTATTAAAACCTCAAAAGGGTATATTCCAGGGGTAATAGGTTCCAGGCCTCCACATTTAATGGATGAAGAAGAAAAAAAGAAATTAATAACTTATGATAAGATGTATATTGATGTCGGAGCAAAAAATTATGATGATGTTCTAAAAATGGGTATTCAAAAAGGGGATTCAATCTTTTTTACGCGTATATTTACTGAATTAGCCAATAACAATATCTCGGCTATGTCACTTGATAATAGTGTAGGGTGTACTATTCTTATAAGTCTGATAAAAAATTTAAAAAAGGTCCCGGCTGAATTATATACTGTTTTCACTACCCAGGAAGAGGTTGGTTTAAAAGGAGCTACGGTCTGTAGTTACAGTATTAATCCAGATGTTGCCTTAGCCGTAGATATTGAGATTGCAGGTGACTACCCGGAGATAAAAAAAGAAGAAGCAGACAGTGAAATAGGTAAAGGGACTTCATTTGTAATGTCTGATGCTTTAGGTAGGGGATTAATTATTCATCCTCAAGTTAAAAAATGGTTGCTTGATACGGCTAAAGATTTGAATATTCCCTATCAACTACATGTTGGTGGAAAAGGGGGGACAACTGATGCCTCAAGCATTCGCTTAGCCAGAGAAGGAATTCCAACAGGGGCGGTTTCTGTTCCAATACGCTATGCTCATACTCCAATTGAAGTTGTTAATTTAATAGATATGGAAAACACGATGACTTTTCTAAAATTTGCTATAGAAAAGGTAAATAAATATTTTCCACCTGTGCAATTAGAAATAAAAGGATAATTGATTAAACAGATTACATTTTTTATTGTAAGCGGATTGAGCGGATTTTTTTTTATTTCTTTTTCCGCTAAATCCGTTAAATCCGCTTACTAAATCCACCCGCTTACTATTAAAAATCTGTTTACTTAATTTTCTACCTGCACAGGTCAAACAAGTTACTACTCATCAACTTATTTTCCTTGTTAACCTATTTCCTATTAAATTGCAATTGATATTTTAACACGGCCTCATTATGTTCTTTAAGTGTTGTTGAGAACTTATGCATGCCGTTGTTCATCGAGACAAAATATAAATAATCTACTCTGGCTGGATACAAAGCAGATTTAATCGCAGATAATCCTGGATTTGCAATAGGACCCGGCGGCAATCCCTTATATCGGTAAGTATTGTAAGGTGAATCAATTTTCAGATCCTCTTTCCTCAAATTTCCATTAAAACGCTCTCCAAGGGCATAAATTACTGTTGGGTCACTCTTAAGTGGCATCCCTGTTTTTAAACGATTATGAAAGACAGCAGAAATAAGATGTCTTTCAGATACAGCCTTTGTTTCCTTTTCGATAATCGAGGCTAAAGTAAGCACTCGATGAAAAGAAAAACCAATTTGATTTGCATGGTCTTTATCTTCAGAGGTAATTACTTTATTCAATTGGGAAACCATCAATCTGATTATCTCCTCTTCAGTAGCTCCTTTAAGGATATAATATGTTTCCGGGAATAAGTAACCTTCTAAACTTTGGGCATAAATGCCTAAGTTAAAAATAAACTTTTCATCTTTAGTTACCTGAATAAATCTTTCTCTATTGACAAAGCCTTTTTTTGCCAAAAGGTCAGCTATCTGAGAGATATTGTATCCCTCAGGGACGGCGAAGCAGGTCTTAAGGCAGTCGCCACGAACTAATTTTGAGATAATCTCAGGCATATTCATCGCCGGTGTAAGTTCATATTCTCCTGCCTTAATCTTATCCTCGAATTTTATTACCCTTATTAACCACTCAAAGGCAAGGGCATCACGAATTACCCCTTCTGCCCTTAGAATTTTAGTAATCTCCTTTAATCCTATACCCTTACGAATATTAACTGTTTTAATTACAGAAGAAGATTTATTTACCGGGACATAAATCTGGTAGAAAACTATTACTGGAAGAACCAAAATTATAGTAAGAATAAACAATAATATCTTTTTAATCATTGGTATCTCCTGAGAATAGGAAGTAGAAAGTAGAGAGTAGAGAGTAGAGAGTAGAGAGTAGAAAGTAAAGAAAACATCACTCCTCACGCCTATCTCCCCATCTCCCACTTTCTATCTCCTATCTTATATCCGCGAATATCCGCATCATCAGCGTCATCAGCGTGCTATTATTTTTCATCGTCATTTGTGCCCTGCCAGGGCATGGCCGTTTCTCCTGCAGAATGTTTTTCAGGATTTCTTCTGGTCAGATTTTTCATCTGGTTGTTTTGAGGCAATAGCGGATTTTAACATCTCTATTTTCAGGTCTTTATCGCCTATGCGTAAAATAATAGTATTGTCTTTGATATCAAATATTGTGCCCAAAATTCCACTTGAAGAAATTACCTTATCCCCTTTTTTTAAATTAGCCAACATTTCCTGGTGTGCTTTTTTTTCCTTTTGTTGTGGTCGGATAAGCAAAAACCAGAATATACCAAAGATGAGAATAAGCGGGAGAAAAGAAGATATAGCACCAGCGGTTGAAGGAGGTGTTGTTACCTCTGGTGCTGACGGAGCCGCTAATAAAAAATTTACTACTAAATTCATCTTAATACTTGTCTCCTTTCTTTTGGTAAATGGTTAATGGTAATTAGTTACCAATTTTGTAAGCGTTCAGGTGGTGTAACAAAAGGAGATGTGGAGATTAAGGAGATATTATTAAAAAAATTGAAATTAGTAGAAACTAATAGAAATTTATGGAAATTTGTTGTTTCCCACAATCAATTTCTACCTATTTCTATAAATTTCAATCTATTTCTATTATCTTATCTCCAT
>JBFLXS010000293.1 GCA_040755795.1 bacterium
ATTTTAAGGAAAGATTAAAGGGGAGGACAAACCGATATGGGTAGGATTTAAGGATGGGAGGTGTAATTATTACATAATCTCTCTAATCCTACTTCTGATGCGGGATTAGAATAGGTCCGACCCTCTTTACTAAACTAAAGGAGGTGAAAAAAATGGTAAAATCAGACAAAGGTGTAGAGCATTTAATTAAATTTGGCGTTGTGGGGTTTGTTCTTCTGATGCTTCTAATGACACTTAATCCATTTGTCATCGTTGGACCTGGTGAGCGTGGTGTCGTAACAAGATTTGGTGCGGTGCAAGATTCGATAAAGAATGAAGGGCTAAATTTCAAAATTCCAATAATAGAAAAGGTAATATTGGTCGATGTAAAAGTAAGGAAGCGTGAAAGTAGAGCCAGTGCCGCAAGTAAAGATTTACAAACCGTTAGCACAGAAATTGCTCTAAACTATGGGTTAAATCCGATAATGGTTAATAAATTGTGGCAAGAAATAGGACCTGATTTTGAAAGTAGAATAGTTGACCCGGCTATTCAGGAATCAGTCAAAGCAGTAACGGCAAGATTTACCGCTGAAGAACTTGTTCAGAAACGAGAAGAAGTCAAACAACAGGTAGAACAATTATTGGATGTTCGGTTAAAAGAAAAGTATTTGGTAGTAGATGCGGTTTCGATTACTGATTTTAATTTTAGCGCCGACTTTAATGCCGCCATTGAAGCAAAACAACAGGCTGAACAACTGGCTTTGAAGGCAAAACGGGATTTAGAGCGAATTAAGACTGAGGCAGAACAAAAAGTCGCTCAAGCACAAGCCCAGGCAGAAGCACTCCGACTCCAAAAAGAACAGGTTACACCTCAATTGGTAGAATTACGCAAAATAGAAGCTCAAATGGCCGCAATCGAAAAATGGAATGGCGTTTTACCTCAATATGTTGGTGGAGGACCTGTGCCCTTTATTGATGTCTCCCCTCATAAGTAGCGTTTTGGGAATCAGGTATTCAGTATTACCGATTACCGTAATGGGTCAGTGAAATGAGGGATTCTCCTGAAAGTAGGAAGTAGGAGAGTAGGAAAGTAGGAAAGGGGGAGACATTGCCCCCGGAAGAGGAATATCGTGCACATCCTTTATCCCTTTCCTACTTACCTACTACCTACTTACCTAACTATTTTCATTGCTCTGTCCTCCGCAGGTTAATTTCATTTCCCCAAATGACTGACGCATTACCGATTACCTGAATTCTACTTCATTATTACCCGCTTTTATCTGGCCGATTAAATAGGTTTTTTCACCCAGGCTGTCTAATTTTTTCATAGCAGAGGAAAACTCTTTTTCGGAAACGATAATGACCATCCCAATACCCATATTAAATGTTCGATACATCTCCAGGTCTTGAATTTCACCTCTATTTTGAATCTCATTAAAAATCCACGGGACTTCCCATGAATTTCTTCTAATCACTGCTTTTGTGCCTTCAGGTAGGATGCGTGGGATATTATCTAAAAATCCACCACCCGTGATATGGGCAATACCTTTTAAGTTAAAACTTTCCTTGAGTGTCAAAATAGACTTTACATAAATCCTGGTTGGTTTAAGGAGTTCATCTTTGAAGGTTTCCATATCTTGTTCAAATACCTTCCGCACTAATGAAAAACCATTACTATGTAAACCCGAGGAGGCGATACCAATAATGGCATCGTCAATAGCTATCTGGTTTCCATCGATTAAATTTCCTTTCTCAACTACTCCGACGGCAAAACCAGCTAAATCATACTCATCAGGCGAATAGACCGCAGGCATTTCAGCAGTTTCTCCGCCTAACAAGGCACAATCTGCTTGATTACAGCCTTCAACAATCCCCTCCAGTATTTCTTGAGCAACAGTAAGGTTTAATTTACCAAAACTCAAGTAATCCAGGAAAAATAAAGATTGTGCCCCGCAGGTGACCAGGTCATTGACACACATTGCCACTAAATCAATCCCCACACCTCTATGTTGATTTAGTTTTTGAGCAATTTTGATTTTCGTCCCAACGCCATCACAACTACTGACTAAAACTGGTTCTTTATATTTTTTGAAATCAAGTTCAAATAAGCCACTAAACCCACCAATCCCACCAATAACTTGCCATGTAGAACCTCTAATTTTGGTTGGTAGTTTTTTAATGCGACGGACCAATTCATTTCCCGCATTAATATCTACCCCGGCTGATTTGTAAGTTATACCCATAATTTATACTCCTCTATTCTAAGTGTTCAGCCATCAGAAAGCAAAAACTAATGACTACTATAGCACTTATTAATCGAAATTTGACATAGATATGGCTCTGAAATTCCAAATCACAAATTCCAAATTCCAAATAAATTCGAATGACCAAAATTCAAAACATTACCCCCCATAGTTTGATATTTATTACTTGAAATTTGGTGCTTATTTGAGATTTGGTGCTTGGGATTTGGGATTTTTTCCTTATCCACTCTGAGTAAAATTTTGACTAATAACTGCTATAATTAGCCTATCAAATAAATCTGTAAATGTCAAGATAAAAATAAATTGACAATTAATATAGATTTTGATATTATAATACTCTATAGGGCTTCACGAAATTAAAAATTGGTAACTAATGTTCTGTCGCTACTCAATTGATGCCCCCGCTGGCGGGGGACGATGGCCAATCAATCACTTGAATGGCAACAGAGCACTAATCACCATTCACCAGTTACCAGTTACCAATTACCAGTTACCAATTATAAGGAGACTAAAATTGAAATCTAAATATATTATCTTTTCTTTAATTATAACCTTTACAGGAGTTTATCTTGCTGAGGCAAAAACCGTTAACCGTATTGTTGCCTGGATAAATGAGGATATAATTACTCAAACAGAAATAGATAAGGCGATGAGTGCAATAGAGACAAACCTTACTCCTGAACAAATGAATAAATTACAACAGCAGGTGTTGGATAAATTAATTGAAGAAAAACTTATTTTACAAGAGGCTAAAAGACAAAAAATTACAATATCCCCTGCAGAGCTCGAAGAAGCACTCAATAAGGTTAAAAAACAATTCAAATCTATTAATGAATTTAAAAAGGCTATTGAATTAGAAGGACTTTCAGAAGATGACCTTCGTCGGGAATATGAAGAAAGTTTAATAAAAAAAGAGTTAGTTGAAAGTGAGGTATGGTCAAATATTCAGGTCTCCGTAGATGAAATTGCTCAAATCAGAAATGAATTTTCTCATCAGTTTAAAGTTAGGCATATCCTGGTGAAAACTAAACCAGAGGCAATCCTCATCCTTGCCCGATTAGAGAGAGGTGAAAAATTTGAAGACTTAGCTCAAAATTACTCTATTGACCCCGGCAGTAAAAATAAAGGCGGAATGATTGAATTTTTCACTAAAAGCCAGATGGTTAAAGAATTTTCAGAGGCGGCGTTTGCTTTAAAAAGACCAGGTGAAATAAGCGGAATAGTCGAGACTAAATTTGGATTTCATATCATTCAACTTGTAGAAAAAAAAGAGTTAGACGAAGAACAATTGGAGGAAGTAGTAAAAACACAAGAAACAAAATTAAGACAGGTAAAATTTAATGAAGAATTCACCCGCTGGATAAATAAATTAAAAGAAAAGGCTTATATGAAGATAGTGCTGGAGTAGTGAAATCGCAATAGAAGAAATGGTCAGTGAACAGTGGTTAGTGGGCAATGGTCAATTAAAGGAGAAACGCTCATGCCTACAGGGAGTGGGCACAAAGGAAGATGAAAATGGGTTGGATGGTTGGATGGTTCAGGTGAAATCAGGCTGAAGCCTGTGGCTACCAGCCTTCCCGAGTCCCGAACCCCGAGTCCCGAGTCCCGATTTTCAGGAGAACGTAATGAATGAACTTAGAGAAAGAATCCTAAAAGGCGAGGATTTACATACCGATTTCAAAGAAAAACTTACTGATAATGAAGAACTTGCAAAAAGTATTGTTTGTTTTGCAAATACAGACGGAGGTCAAATAATTATAGGTGTTCGTGATGATGGTGAAATTGTTGGATTAGAAAGGGAAGAACTTGATGAAACTATAAGGAAAATTGATGATGTTGCCTTTAATAGATGTGAACCGCCTTGTACTGTTGTAACTGAGTCATTAGTAGTTGTTGAGAAAAATATAATAATAGTGAATGTTCCTAAAGGGGAGCAAAGACCTTACAGAACTGGCAGAGGATTATATTACATACGAAGTGCCAATAGATGCAGGCAGGCAGGAAGACAAGAACTTCTGCGCCTTTTCCAGGCTACTGAAAGTATATACTACGATGAGATTGAAATTTCAAGAGCAAGTATTAAAGATATTGATACTGATTATGCTAAAAAATTTTTAGAAAGGTATTTCCCTCTAAAAGTAAAAGATAAAGATTTAATACCGTATTTAATTAATATAAAATCGCTTTCAAAAAACAAAAAACCAACCCTTGCAGGAATTTTGTTTTTTGGAGAAAACCCTCAATTTTATATTCCAACTTCATACATAGTTACTGCTTATATAGATGGAGATGATATGGCTATTCCACCATCTGATCTAAAAAAGTTTGACGGTAAAGTTCCACAAATACTTGAGGATTGTATGCGATTTCTAAAGATTTATATAAAAGAAAAACATATTATAAAAGGACTTGAAAATGAAAAATATCCTGAGATTGAAGATTTTGTCTTAAGAGAAGCCCTTGTTAATGCAGTAGCCCATAGGGATTATACTATTAGTGCTCCTATTCGGATATTTATATTTACTAACAGGATAGAGTTTCATAGCCCAGGCAAATTACCTGATAGCGTCAGTATTGAAAACATTAAAATAGGTGGAGCCCATGTGGTAAGAAACCCAACAATATATAACTTACTTGGCAAGATGGGATTTGTAACAGATATAGGAACTGGAATACAAAGAATAATAGAATCTGTAAAAAAGACTACTGGTAAAGATGTGCTACTTGAGGTTATAGATAGTGAATTTATCTTAACTATACCAAGAAAAGAAGGATAACAGTATATCTTTAAGGTAACTATTCAGCCTGTAGGAAAGTAGGAGAGTAGGGAAGTAGGAAAGGGGAGACATTGTCCCCAGAAGAGGAATACCGTGCACATCCTTTATCCCTTTCCTACTACCTACTTGCCTACTATTTCC
>JBFLXS010000294.1 GCA_040755795.1 bacterium
AGGACAACCCCCTAACCCCCTTTATTAAGGGGGAATATCTGTTCTACACCAGAGGATACGAGTCTGTGGATACTATACTAATTCGCTAATCTCTAATTCACTAATTCGCTATTTTCAGGGGAAACGGACATGAGCCAGGGCTCACAAAGGGCAATGAAAATGGGAGAAGGACAACCCCCTAACCCCCTTTATTAAGGGGGAATTGTTGAGAGTTTCTTTCTTCGCGAACCCCGAGTCCCGATTTTCAGGGGAGAAAGAGAGGAAAATAATGGGCACAAGGCTTATAACTATAGGGATTATATTAGGATTAATTACCTGCGGGGTGGTATTATTTTATTTCAAGACTTTAGAGAAAAAACCGCCGGTGGTTAAAGAAGAACCTGTTCCAGAGCCGAAAAAGGTCGGCGTAGTTTTTGCTGTAGGTGAAATTCCTGCTCAGACGGTGATTGATACCGGCATGGTGACATTGAAGGAATTAGAACCTGAAACTGTGTCAAAAGAGGCAATTACTTCTTTAACGAGTGTGGTTGGCGGTATTGCGAAGGTTAACATCCATCCTAACTCGCCAGTTTTATCCTCACAAATTTACTTTGGGGTTGGCAGGCTGGCGTATATTGTGCCACCCGAAAGAAGAGCCATTACTTTGCTGATTGACAATCCAGGCGCTATTTCTTATTTAATCACCCCAGGGGATAGGGTAGATGTTATTGGCACATTTGAATCAGATTTTGCCGGAAAATTGGTGAGTAAAACCATTGTCCAATCAGCCATAGTTTTAGCTACGGGTCAACAATTTATACCTAAGAAAGTTACGGCGGAGGAAAAACCACCCCTTGCTTTTGATACCGTGACTTTAGCCGTTTATCCACGCGAGGCAGAAGAATTAGCTTTAGGCGCAGATAAAGCCTCAAAACTTAGACTCTCGCTTAGACATCCAACTTCTAAATCATTGGTCTGGACCGATGGGGCAACACCACCGGAAGTAATTGACTTACCACCAGAAAAACCAAAAGATACCATTATTATCAAAACAGGCACTCCAACACCAACAATTGAGGTAGAATCAAAACTAATTAAACAGATAGATGTTTATAAAGGGACTAAAAAAGAAACCGCGGTCTTAGAGTGGAGATAATATTAATTCGTAACCCTTCAGGCAATACATCAATTCTAGTATAGCGTTCTCTAAATACATATAGTAAGTTATTAACGAAAATTTCTCATAGAACAGATATAGCAACAGGGTTGATAGTTTATAGTTGATGGTTTATAGTTTATAGTTGATAGTTTCATAGACTATCAACCATCAACTATCAACAATACTAATGTGAACTTTTGGTTAATACTTACTATAATATTGTTATATCTACTTAGAGAACCCTACACTAGACCTCTTTAATTTAAGACAACATAAAGTCTTTCAAAGGATGAAAAAGAAATAAAATATGATAATTTTTTCCCCAGGACCGGCTAATATTTCAGAAAGGGTGAGAAAATCTCTAACCCTACCAGATATATGCCATCGTGATAGTGAGGCATCAGAGATTCTATCAGATATTCGCCAACTTCTTCTCCAGGTTGGCAAGGCTAAAAATGGGTATAAGAGTGTAGTTTTCACTGGCTCTGGAACATTAGCCATAGATAGTGTTATTGCCTCTTTAACAGATAATATCAAAAATCTATTAATCATCTCTAATGGCGTTTATGGAGAAAGGGCAAGAAATATTGCTATAACTTATAAAGTTAATTTTCAAGAGATAAATTTTGGTTGGGGGAATCTACCGGATTTAACAGTCATAGAAGAAAGGTTGAAAACGACCAATGTCGATGCCATTTATATTGTTCATCATGAAACTTCAACCGGACTTTTAAATCCCCTAAAAGAAATCTCCTGTTTAGCTCAGAAATATGAGACACTCCTGTTAGTTGATGCGATTAGTAGTATTGGTGGTGAGGAAATAGATTTGAATCAGTTAACCATAGATGTGCTTATGGGCTCGGGGCATAAATGTATAAGAGGAGTTCCGGGGGCGGCTTTTGTGATTGTAAGCGAAAGATTTATTGAAAAAATTAAAAAAGGCGGCAAAAAAGCATCTTATAATGACCTTTTAACTCATCTTGAATCCGAAGAAAACCTCGCGGAGACACCTTTTACGCCTGCGGTTCAGGTTTTTTATGCCTTTAAAACGGCACTGTTAGAACTGTTAGAAGAAGGGGTAGAAAATAGAATTGCTCATTATAAACACATCGCTGAATTATTAAGAAAGGGATTAAAAGAAATAGGTCTAAAATTTTTCCTTGACGAAAGCCTTTTCTCTAATACAATGACCTCAGTTTATCTACCAGCAGGCTTTTCCTTTGAAAAACTTCATCATCTTTTAAAATTAAAAGGATTTGTCATTTACAATAGCCAGGGACATCTAAAAGGTAAAGTTTTTAGAATAGGCACCGTAGGGTTAATTTCAACAGATGATATAAAAAATTTTATAGAAGAATTAAGGAAAATTTGTTGTCACCCTGCAGAAGTGTAAGGAAACCGTTGAGGGAAATGGTATAAGGTAACCATAAAGTAAATCTATATTTTTAGAATGTATAATTAAAACCACCCGCAAGAGCAAGTCCACCTAATTTCATATCCCAGTTAGATACTTTTTTAGTATAAGAATATTTTGCCTCTAAGGTTACAGAAAATCTCCTGGAGAGGAAGTAATTCGTCCCCATTAAGGTATGAAAACCAAAGATATTCTTTGATTCATCCTTTCCTAAAATTATTTCTGAGGCGACAACTTTATCTTCAATAGCAGCAGATATAGCCGTATTATCTATCTTCTTCTTTGCCATATACCAACTGGGGCCACCGCCAAAATAAAATAAAGATTCTCTTATACCCCGGATTGGAATATTGTATATCGCTGTGACAATTACAGGTATAATTCTCATCGTCGTCTCCCCGGTTACTACTTTAATCTCTGCCATTGGGTAGTTAAATTGAAACTCCTTCACTATTTCGTCTATCTTCCGTGTCATTTCCTCTATCTTCCTTACATCTCCACTCTTATCCCAATAATCAAGGGCAATTCCTATGGATAAATTTGGAGGGATATTATATTTTGCCCCTCCCGAGAAAATTATTCCTTTTCCGTATATATCCTTTATTTTATCATCAGTAGGGATAAAATAGCCTGCTTCACCCATTAAGGTTATCTTTTTTAACTGTGGTTTTTCAGACTCGATTGATAAGAAATGGAGGGTTACTATTTTCTTTTCTGGGACAGTGTCCTTCTTCCTTACAGCCAAAAATGGAAGGGTTACTACTTCTGTTTCCTCATGGGCAAAAATATCAACAGGAGATTGAAATGAAACAATTAAGAAAAGAATAATCAAATGATACAACTTCTTTGATAGCATAGAGACTCTCAAACTTTTAAATCTAAATTTTCATTACTACCATTCAGGCTTATTTCCCCAATAGTTCTCTGCGAATTTCATCTTACTCCCTTCATTTTATAATAACAACTTCACAATTTAGTGTTTGTGGTCCAATCTTAGTGGTAGTTAATTTAGCGATAGGAGTAGGTTTTCCAAGTTCCTCTGTAGATAAGGTAACCATCAGTGGTTCAATAGCCTGACCTTCCTCAGGGATGAATTTAAACTCTACTTTTTTACCTTTAACACCACAGACATATGCAGTAATTGGCACTGGCACTCCTGTTTGAGTAACTGGTGGCATAGAAAGGTTATATCCCCAGGAAGGCACATCTGAAGTAATTGAAGCCGCATCCGGTTTTGTCACTTTAACCTTACATATCCCCTCTGGACCTATCACATCTAAGGGTATATCAGTACCTACTACGTTAATTTCATCTATTCTTGCGGCAATTATGTCTATTGGGTATTCTACATTAGTCTCTGGCTTAACTATAGAAACTATATTCTCTCCTGGCTTAGTAATATCAAAGATATCTTCTCCAGTTATTGTTTCATCAATATTACCATTTGTAACCTCAATTTCTCCGTCAGTTGGTATAATTTTATCTTTTGGAGGAGTGGTGGTAACCTCTGTTTTTTCCTTTGGTGAGAGAATCTTTATGATTCTCTCTACTCCTGTTATTATTCCTCCAACAATTCCTATTCCTTTAGGGATATCCAGAATAGTCCAACCATCACGCTCTTTTACCTTTACATCTGGTACATCTTCCTGGGTAAGTTCTCTACCGTCAACAGCAGTAAACTTGATACTTGTAATCTTACCCGTGTACTTTGTATTAATTGCTGTCTCTCCCTCCAGGGCAGTGAATGAAACACTGCAAACGATTCCTTCTTCTTCAGAAGGTGGAAGGACTACAGATGCATATCCTTCCTTTGCTTCTCTTTCTTTTTTCTCTTTTTCTAATTTTCTGTAAGCATCGTCCCGTTTTTTCTTGTTTTCCTTACCTTTGCAATATCTTGCAGTCATCTCCTTCTCTGGATGGCTTGGGTCTGTGCATAGTTTCCATGCACTGAAATCGTGTTCTCCTCCGTGTCCCACTTCCAAATTGCAGTTACCTATATAACATCGCTCACGCCACTTTAAGACATTGCATTCCTCTTCTGTTCCTTTACTTATCTTATCAATCAAGTAAACATGTTTAGTGAAATTGCATAAAGCGGCACCATAAGATTGGTTTACTGTTGAGAGCATAAATAGTGAAACTACCATTATTGTAATACTTCTTGTCAATACCTTACTCATTTTTTTTTATTCCTCCTTTTAGTTTTAGAACGTTCTCGGATAAAATTTAGCGTTGATTTTCCCCGTTTTGGGGTAAAGAGATTAAAGTTAAAAGGCTGGTTTGGTTTAGGGGTTAGGAAGTTAGTGTTTTCTTCCCCTTGAAATTTGTCCAGGTAACCAACTATCACCAACTTCCTAACCCAACTTACATACCCGCTTCCTAACCTTAACCTTTTATCCGAGAACCTTCTATTATTGTAATAATTATACATTAAACTATTCATTTTGTCAACATTTTTTTTAACTGATACTTGATGTTCAAGTTTTTTAAAGGTATAAAGATTTAACCGCAAAGAGCGCAAAGGAAGATTTCGCAAAGGACGCAAAGGAAGGAAAATAAGGTGGTGAACAACCTATTGCTTTGTTAAGTT
>JBFLXS010000295.1 GCA_040755795.1 bacterium
AACCGTAAAAGCTGATTAAATCAGAAGAGTGAACACATTTTTAAGGCTGGAGGCTCTAAATGCTTTATAACTGCTGGTAAAATCATAAACTACAGTTGATTGTGGAATTTAGATGCGTTTGCCCTGCTGAAACCTAATATACATATCGGCAATTCTATAGAAAAACTTGAGGAAAAGAATATTGAGGATAAAATAAAGGTTATAACCAAAGAAAACAAAATGGTTATAACCATCTATATCCCTCATATGATAGAGATTACAGATGAAGACTCGAAAGAGGTAGAGATAATAAGACTTCTTGAACTTAGGAATTTATCAGGGAGAAAACTTTTTACCCAAGCAGAAGTGGGTAGACTTTTTGAATTATCTCGGCAAATGATTAATCGGCGGGGGGTGGCATTAACAGGGATGGAATAGGTTGATTGGCTAATGATAGATTGGGTAGAGGATTATAATAGTTTGTCACCGCCTTTAAATAGGCTAAAAATGTCAAACGACAGAAAAGAGGTAGAAAAATGGGGTAAAATGGCAAAATCCCCTTGAAAAATCTATAAACTAACCACAAGTCCCAAATTGTGAACGCTCCCCCATTTTATTCCTCTCAGGGCAACTTTACACAATAATGATCAGAATACTCTTTCCAGTACAGATATTTCTCCCCATCGGTAGTACGAGATTGAGCATCGAGATAAAAGCGATAAGCACAAGTTTCTGGAGTTGGGGTTCCGTTAAGAGTAGAAATACAAATATCATAATTCTCTTTTCCTATCCATTCTGGTCCTATAGCAAGATTATATGATTCAGAGTCAATTACTCCTGAGTGGTTATGTCCCCAGGTAAAGCCTAAAGTCCAATATTGGAGGTAGCCTTTTGGATGTTTGGCCGTAATGTTAAAGGTTAAATCCTCACCACCGGTAAGATCTATCTGGCCGCATTCTGCTACTACCTGAGAGGAAGCACCACACGTAGTACATGTACTTACACTGTTTATCGTAACTTCAAGTGGCGTATTATCAATAGTAATCGTGAAAGTGCTTAGTTCATTTGAGGCCATATATAAGTCATGTGTTGGTGGGTTGTTCACCATCGCGACAGGCAAACCGCCAACTTTAGCATAACATTTTAGCCTCATGGTATATGACCCTTCTAAACCACCTGTCCTCCACAGGGCTATGATGTCAGGATACATCCAGTATTCATTTGGAACAGGGGTAGGTATTTCATACAAATCTGACTCTGCTCCGACGGTTTTGGGCCCCAGATTAACTGTTTGGGCTGTCACATGTCCATCCCGATGAACAGTGTATTTTATATTATTCAAGGAATCTCTCAGATGTTCAAAGTCTGCCTCATTGGGGCTATCAGCTCCTTGTTTGATAAGAACCTGATAATATTTTACCGGAGAGTTACTTGTACCAAACTGTCCATATATCCTTATAGTGCCCCCAAATGGGGAGTGCTGGTACTCTGGAATATAGAGATTATTTGCAGTTGTTTGGGTAACACTGGCCAGACCAAGAAAGGGGCTGGTGTAGTCTTGAATAATAACATCACCAAAATCATCCTTAAAAGGCACATTGCCCACTCGCGTAAAGAGAAATCCTCCGGCAGTAGTAGTTCCCGAATATTTACCAGCCTCAAATTGGGGACTTTCAATTTCAATATCAACACGCTGATGGGTAGCAGGAGCCCCAGGAATCGTCTTTGTTCCTTCATAAAGGAGATGCTCAAGCCCATCGATATTCTGAGTGGCTTTTAATCCAATCGTCAAGTCTCCAGCACCCCAGGAAGGGAATTCGATAGTATATGCCCCATACTTGCTGGCGGTTGTTCCTGCTCCTGCAATAGCAGGCGGAGAAGTAATCTCAATATAGGCAAAAGGGTAATCCAATGTAGCCGTTCCTTTTATCGTTACCTTACCGTGAATACGATAGCCCATTGCCTCAGTATGTGTCAGGGTAATGCAGCTCAGGGCAACCAACCCTACTATTACGAATCTACTTCTCTCCAGAGTATGTCTGAAAAAACCTCCTCCAATTCTACTAATTTGATACCACATAATTAACATCCTCCTTTCTCTGTCCTTACAGAGTCTTTTTTTATTTAACAGCCATCTATGGCTGTGCTTACTCAAACCATCAGTGCCTTCAGAATTTAAATACAAGGCCTGAATGAAGATGAATAAATCCTGTTTTATCACCATCAAAGATATGATGGTAATCCCCACCAAGTTCAACAGAGAAATTTTTACTTACCGGATAAGCAATCCCTGCTCCCAGGTTAAGGCCCAATTCATTGTTTCCTCCTTTGAGCCGATACAACCCAATTCCTCCTCCAATATACACGCTATTTTTGGGGTTAGGGAAGTAATGGCGAATATTCTCAGAGAGATGCAAGATATAAGCACTTGAGCTTCCTGGACTCTTGGCTCGAAATTGATTATATCCAACCATTGTTACCAGAACATTGTTAGAAGAGAGCGGATAGTCAAAGTCAAGGATAAAGTTAAAACCCTCGCCGTAATCATCTCCAAAATCACCCGTGGGTACAGCCATTCCGTTATGTATGCTCAACAAACGCTTTTGTGTTACCGGGGGAATAGGAACGGGAATTTTTACCGGCTTAAATTCTGTTCCCTTTATTTTGAGGTAAACCCGAGCCTCTTTTCCACTGTCTACTTTTATAAGTTGGGTATAAGAGGTATCTACATTATCCTCGATCTTTCCTTCTAAACTTCCTCCCTCCACTGCGATAGAGAAATCTCTGGCACAACCGGGATAAAGAGGATTCCCATAAATATCTGCGGCCAGGATGTTTGCTTTTACTAACCGAGAGCCATCAGGCAAGTCTTTAACCGGTGAAATTTCAATTTTAGATTGTGTCGGATCTATTCGGGCTGCATCTACAAAAGCCGAAAGGGTGTATTCGCGATGGAATTGCACAGGAGACGCGGAGTTAGACTTTGCTTCAATGTTGAACCGATAATTTCCCAGAACCCTGGTATCGGTATAAACGCCCGTATAAATCCCATCCCCGGCTCGTAGATCAGCTCCTAAACCATCGTCCTTGAGGAAGATGTTTTTTATGCCATAGTCAACCAGGGTTTCTTTTCCTGACACCTCTTGCAGATGCCTAATAAGAGCAGACTGCCTGGAACTGTCCGGTGAAGAACCAGTTAATATGCTATCCCATTGCAGACTCTTCAACCCACCTCTTACAATAGAACCCAAAGATTGTTTTGGGGTGACCACTTTAACTCTCACTACTGCATCCGTAACCGGCACAAGATTATTAAGAAGTCTTGTCTTAACAACGATGGGATCCCCGGCTGCCCATTTTTCCTTTGGTAAGTAAGAGTACATTCTTAACCCTACCCTGTCAGAGAAGACTACGGCCATATAATTCTCCTTAACCTGAACATGAACATGGGAAGGAACATGGGTAAAATAAATATCATCGTTATACGGATAGTCCGCGGGTGAAATAATTTGGTATTCCCATTTTCCGGGGGTCAGGGCAGGTAAAACAACCCGGACAATCTGATAAATATCTCCGTCTATTACGGTGATATTCGGGTCTGCCTTTAAATCTGCTGTATTCATCCAAATACCCATAGGAGGCTTTATGGCCAGGGATAATTTAGTCTCCGGATTATTCCAGCTCACCGCAAAAATTACCTCATCACTTACCGCATCTACCTCGACTTCATAGATATCATCTCCACCACCTGTTATCCCTTTATCAATCCTGATAATATCATCACTATGAATCTGTCCTCGAATTAAAGCATAACACTCTGCCAGATCATTAGGACCAGGTGCAAAGAAGAACTTTCCTCCCGTAGTTGTTCCTATCCATTCCAGAAGGGCTTTAGCTCCGGTATTCCAATAAAACCCTTCACCTAAGGCTATAGTATAGATACTATGATAGTCATTGACCCAGGAGTCAATTGAGGGCCAAATATCAGCCACATCCGGTTCTACATTCTCTTCACCATCAGAGAGTAACACCATAGCCTGACGCAAAGCAGGACTGGCAACGGCTGTTAATTGATCCTTGCCAGTAACCAGACCAGCGCCTATGGGGGTACATCCGTCGGCGGTCAAAGATTCAATACTGGCGGTAGCTGCATCTGTCTCTGGACAGGGAGGAGATGCAGAAAGTTCGGTTAGCGGATACTCTACAACAGTATTATTCATGGCATAATCAGTACATAGAGGAGCACCAAAACTGACCACACCTATCTTATCCCCCTTATTCAATAAATTAACAAAATACTGGGCGTCGACTTTAGCCCATTCGAGAAAACTCCTGCTTGCTGTTTCATAGTATCCCATACTCCCAGAGGTATCATGAACCAGAACTACATCAGCCGTAGTAGGGCTTGTTCCCATTCCATCAGTGTGTGTTCCGAAATTATAATAAGAGTAAGCAACATTGTTGGAAGTATCTTCATCCGCTCCATACTCCAATACTGCCTTAAGATAGAATTTTGTATGAAGAAGTCCGGAAATGGTCCATGTCCCTTGCCAGATAGAAGGGCTGCCCGGCCATAAGTCCCCCCCAAAGTCTATCGTTTTATAGTCAGCCGGAGACCACAAGAATTCATCTGGTGGGCTGCTGCCCGGATTATCCGTTGTTGTGGGTTGATAATAAAGTCTTACGGTAACACTACAGTTGGGGATAGGCTCACCACCTGAATTCTCGAATCTGACATAAACCCAGTTGTCAAAATTCAGCCCCCCATATTCCGGATCAGCTGAATCAAAAGGAACATTAAGTTTAATATCCGGGGACCGCCATGAACTATCCCAATTCTCAATAGCTACCCCATAATTAGTTTCCGCCATAACAGAAGGGATAGGGGAAAGAATTCCCATAATGGACGTAACCATTACCGCAACTAAAATTTTTCTCATTAATTCAAATCGGTTTATTCTATACATAGCCATCATCTCCTTTTAGATGTTTAGGCAGGTGGACAAATCTCCTGCTCCCTTGACTGATAGGAAATTGCTTTTGGGTGCATTTTGGATGTTACCTTCACTTTTGCCTATTGGGGAAATATTTTACCAAAATCTTTCCCTATTGTCAACAAAAATTTTTAACTGATCACCAAAAAATCAAA
>JBFLXS010000296.1 GCA_040755795.1 bacterium
ATAACCGATAACTTTCTAAACATAGCAAAGCAAACTTAACAAAGCAATAGGTTGTTCACCACCTTATTTTCCTTCCTTTGCGTCCTTTGCGAAATCTTCCTTTGTGCTCTTTGCGGTTAAATCTTTACACCTTTAAAAAACTTGAACATCAAGTAAAAGGAACCGTCCCCAAAAAGGTAATTATTTACTCATTATTTAGGTGAAATTACCACTCTTCGTTCTATTCCCTCACCGACGCTTTCTGTTTTTACCTGAGGATGATTTTGTAATGTTGAGTGAATAACATATCGTTCCTGGGACGGCATTGGTTCTAATTCAATCTTCTGTTTTGTTTTAATAACCTCTTGAGCCGTTTTTCTGGCTAAACCAATCAGGACATCAGCTCGTCTAATACGGTAGTCTTCAGTATCGACAACAATTCTTTTTTTGAGTTCTCCGCCACTTTTCTGATTAGATATCAAAGTAACAATTTCTTGAAGGGCATTAAGTGTTTGTCCTCGTTTGCCAATAAGAATAGCCGCATCATCAGTTTTAATTTCTAAATTGACTATTTCCGGTGTCTCTTTTATAATTACCTCTGCTTTTATCTCCATTAATTCTAAAATCCGACTTAATATTTCTTTACTCAATTCGCCGATTCCACTGTTTTTAAAAAGACTTACCTTCACCTTAACCAATTTTGATGCTCCAAAACCAAATAATCCTTTATTTTCTTCCTCCATTACTTCAATCTTGACCTCTTCTTTTGCCGCACCTAAAGTTTTCAATGCCTTCTCAATTGCCTCATCTGCCGTTTTTCCTGTTTCCTCTACAAATCTCATAATTTTTACCTCCTATTTTCTGGTAATTGGTAAATGGTGAATGGTAAATGGTAATTAGTTACCAGTTACCAATTACCAATTACCAGTTACCAATTACCAGTTACCAGTTACCAATTACCAATTACCAATTACCAATTACCAGTTACCAATTACCAATTACCAGTTACTTTTCTATTCCTTTATTAATTAAATATTGCTCACCGATAGTGAGTATATTTTGAATCAGCCAGTATAAAACTAAGCCAACCGGGAAACTCAAGAAGATAAATGTAAAAAATATAGTCATCAGTTGTCCTATTTTAGCCTGATTAGGGTCTGTTGTTGGAGTCATTTTTTGCTGGATAAACATTGTTGCCCCCATTAAAATTGGCAGGATAAAAAATGGGTCTTGTGAAGATAAATCCTGCCAGATAAGAAAATTCGCCCCTCTTAATTCTATACACTGTTTCAAGGCATTAAATAAGGCAAAAAATACCGGCATTTGCAAAAGCATTGGCAAACAGCCACCTAAGGGATTAACCTTATATCTTTTATAAAGCTCCATCATCTCACGATTTAAGGTTTCTTTGTCTTCTTTATGTTTTTCCTTTAATTTCTCTAATTCAGGATGAAGTGCCTTCATTTTCTTTTGCATATCTTTCATTATGATAAAATTTTTCCTGGTCAATGGATGGAGTAAAATTTTAATCATAAAGGTTAAAAGAATAATAGCAATTCCATAATTATGTGTCAGGTTATAAAGTTTTTTTAAGATAAAACGGATTACTCCGGCTAAAACATCTATTCCTGTTAATCTTTCTGCCCCAAAGGTTAATGATTTTAGAATATCTATATCCTTGGGTCCACCATAAACCCTAAAATTAAAAGAGCAAGTTTTGCCAGGCAAAAGATGGACTTCAGGAATGACTAAACCCATTATTAATTGGCCATCGAGTTTTTTTGTAAATATAGCCTTTTCAACAAATTCAGTTGGTAGCAAGATATTTAAGAAATATTGACTCTCGCAAGCTATCCAACCGATTTTACCCTCTTTTATCCTGACAGAATCTTCTGGTGGAGTAGGGGAAATTAATCCTATTGCAGACAACATCCCATCTAAAAATCCTTTAGATTTATGTTGAATTTTTTCCATTTTACCATCCAGGAAACACTCTTGACCAAGAATAGTTGAATGAGAGGCAGTAGCATAACGAGGATTGGCAGGAACTTCCCATTGCAATAACAAATCTTGCTTTTCCAGAGGAATCTCTGAATTATTTACGACCTTTATATGGACATCTATAGCATAAGAATCAGGGTAAAAGGAAAATTGTTTAATTACTTCTACCTGCGGCATATTTACAACCTGATAAACAAATTCCTTTATCCCATTGTCTAATGTTGAAAAGTTAGTCGTGATAAGTTCATTATTCCCTAATAAAATAGTTAAGGGAGGATTACCCTGTGGATTAACCAATTCTACAAGGTCAGTGTTTTTCTCTTTGAATTGAAATAATTTCCAGCTGCTAATTTTCCCATCAGGACTTAATTTTATCGAAGTTAAATTTGTTCTGATTAATAATTCTTCTTCCTTGATTTTCAGTCCATGTTTTTCTATTTCTTCAACCGTAGTTTTTGTCGGTAATAATTTAGTCGAAAGGATTTTTTCCTTTTTTATTGGCTTTTTAACTAAATTTTGTCTTTTTACCGTCTCATTGTAATAAAATAAATTATACAAGAAAAGGACTAAAACAGACAGGACAATAGCTAATAACAATCGTTTTTCCATTTATAAGATATTATCTCCCTTTAATTTGGTAATTGGTAACTGGTAATTGGTAATTGGTAATTGGTAACTGGTAATTGGTAATGGTAACTGGTAATTGGTAACTGGTAATTGGTAATTGGTAACTGGTAACTGGTAATTGGTAATTGGTAATTGGTAACTGGTAATTGGTAATTGGTAACTGGTAACTGGTAATTGATAATTGGTAACTGGTAATTGGTAATTGGTAACTGGTAATTGGTGAATGGTAATTAGTAACCGTTCAGGATATAGTCACAGAGCCGCAGAGAACACAGAGGGAATATATAATCACGAATGAATCCCGGTAGATGTTTTACTATCTAACGAGAATGAACCCAAATCTCCCTGAACAACAAAAGGATTTGTAGTGCGAGGTTTTAACCTCGCTTCTGGCAAGCCAGAAGGCGAACCTAAAGGTTCGCACTACATTTATGGGCTATCACAGGTTAATTCGTATCCTTATGTGACTAATTTCCTTAATTCTCTGTGAACTCTGTGCCTCTGTGGCTGAATGCTTACGGTAATTACTTAAATGGTTACCAGTTACCAATTCTTCAGGCAGGGTCGTAGCCCCCAGGATGAAAAGGGTGACATTTCAGAAGTCTCAAACCAGCCCGCCATAACCCTTTCATCACTCCATACCTGGTAATTGCCTCATAAGTATAATGAGAGCAACTTGGGAAAAATCTACAGGTAGGAAGAAAGAGGATAGAGATATATTGTTGATATATCTTAATTAATAAAAGTAGGCTTTTTCTTATCATTCAATCCTGCCCTTTTGAATAAACTTAACAGTTCCCTTTCTACATCTTTAAAATTAAGTAATTCAACAGATTCGTTTTTTAGCACAACAACCAGGTCAACTCCACCAATCAAGCTATTTTTGTTTAATCGATATGCCTCTCGTAATAATCTTTTAATACGATTTCTTTTAACTGCCTTACCAACTTTCTTGCGACTAATAGAAAAACCTATTCTTGTTAGAGAGTTAGAAGTGGGGATGACAAATAGAATCAAGTTTTTACTATGATACCTTTTTCCGCTGGTATAGACATTTTGAAAATCCTTAGTTTGCAGTAGTCGTTCTTTTTTAGTAAATTTATAATCCATAGCCTTATGGAGTTAATCTGGTGCGGTCTTTGGCTCGTCTTCTTTTTAAAATCTTTCTTCCACCCACAGTGCTCATTCTTTCCCTAAATCCATGTGTTCTTGCCTTTTTTCGATTAGAAGGCTGAAAAGTTCTTTTCATCAAAAATCTCCTCTCTTTGCAAAATTCGTATTAAACACCTACATAATATTTTATCGTAAATTTCCTTTTCTGTCAAGAAAAACTTTACCACGAATTAAACGAATTTTACGAATGAATATTAATTATTAGAATAATGTACCGTTCAGGTAGTCTGGTGTCTGGGTTACATAGACTACCAGACACTTAGACACCCTTTAATTCGTCCAATTCGTGAAATTCGTGGTATATTATACTTTCCTATATCCTCAAGAAAAAGTTTTATTTATATTTTTTTAACATATTCTATGTAATTATGGTAATTTTTTTTCATTTCATCCAGGCTATCGCCGCCGAATTTTTCTTGCATGGCTTTACATAATTCAATAGCCACGACGGATTCTCCAACCACAGATGCAGAAGGCACAGCACAGACATCTGAGCGTTCATAACTTGCTATAGTTGGTTCTTTGGTCTGGAAATTAACTGAGGCAAGTGGTTTTCTTAAAGTTGGAATAGGCTTCATCACTGCCCGTAAAACGATAGGTTGGCCATTGGTTACACCACCTTCTAATCCACCCGCATGATTTGTCTTTCTGAAAAAACCTCTGGTTTTGTTGTAAAATATTTCATCATGAACCTTTGAGCCAGGTGTTTTCGCACATTCAAACCCTAATCCTATTTCTATACCTTTAATTGCAGGAATACTCATTACGGCACAGGCTAATCGGGCATCAAGTCGTTTATCCCATTGTGAATAACTCCCTAAACCAATTGGAACACCAATTGCCATAACTTCAAATATTCCACCGACAGTATCGCCTTCTTTTTTTGCCTCCTCAATCAATTTAATCATCTCTGTTTCTGCCTCTTTATCCGCACATCGTAAAAGTGAGATTAAAACTCTTTCTTTGAGCGTCTCAAAATTTTTCTCCTCAAGATTTGCCTGGACATCTCCTATTTGAAGGACATGGCTGAGTAACTGGATATTAAATTCACGCAGAAGTGTTTTGGCAATAGCGGCTACGGCAACCCTGGCCGCAGTTTCGCGGGCACTGGCTCTTTCTAAGACATTCCGCAGGTCTTTGTGTCCATATTTTATCGCTCCGGCTAAATCTGCATGTCCTGGTCGCGGTGAAATAGCCGTTTCTTCAAACTCAAACTCTGATTCCATCGTAGGACTCATTACCTTTTCCCAATTTTCCCAATCTTTATTTGGAATAATCAGAGTAATTGGGCTACCCAGTGTAAGATTATGCCTTATTCCGGACAGAACTTCCACATAGTCTTTTT
>JBFLXS010000297.1 GCA_040755795.1 bacterium
AACCAGGTCCTAACTTTTTATGGACATTAATACAGGCATTAATAATCCTATCAGTTAACTCTTCTTTTCTCCACTTCTCCATCTTCTCCCTTTCTCCTTATTTTTATCCTACCTGAACTCTTACAAATTGTGAATACGCAGATTAAGGCACTCAAATAATCGCAGTCCGCAGCCATACAAAAGCTTCACCACAAGATCATACGGATATGAAAGATGTGTAAGTAGCACATCTATTTCATCTCTGGACAACACAACCGGTATATAAGGCCTTCTCTTGGCCCTGACATTATCCCGATGGTCACCAAAATCCTTCTTTAGCACATGCCTGAACAAAAAGAGAAGTGCATTAAACGCCTGATTCTGCGTAGATGCTGAAACATTCACCTTGACGGCAAGATATTTGAGAAATTCTTTTACATCCGTGGAAGAAAGCAAAAGAGGTGATTTGTTTCGGGTAAAACCCTGGAACTTTCTCACCCATATTCTGTGATTCAGACAGTAGACTATAGACATCAGATCCCAGACTGAAACGGGCAGAAATTGCAGAAGAATGAAGGCTTGGGAGACCTGCCTATACTTCTGTAGGTAAGGCTCAGGAAAAATTCAGGGAGTGAAATTTTGAGGATGGTTTCCCAAATGTTACTAATTTCCTGCATAAATAGAGTCTATAGTCTTGTGTCTGATGTCCAGTGTCTGAATCACAGTCACCCATATTGTATATACCTTTAATGTCTTTGGAGAATAGTGCTTCATCTTTATTTCAGCGGACATATCCGCGTAAGTATTCTTCCATTGTGCTATGACTGAGTCCTTTTCTTCGCTCTGTGATTCTTTATGAACCTGTACTATGAATGATGGTGGGCTCTTTTTTATCGTTTCTGAACGCAGGTTGGTTTTTGGGGCTGAGGTTATATTGCTACCATTTGCCGCATTAACACCAACTTGCAATATCTCATAATAAAGAGATACAGCATGGGCTGCCTGTTTTTGCTGTGTTTGTGTCTGGTGTTTTTCCTGTAACTTCTTTATGAACTGAGTCAGACTTTCCTTATTTGAATGACTGAAGCCATATTTATGGCAGAAGTCAAGATAGTATCTCAACCATTTTTTATAATGGGATTGATAAGAAACAGGGACTGATTTTTTAGCCAGTATCAAACTATATTGGGCGAAAATATCTGTTGGTATATTAATCATGCAGAATTATCCTATTTTCTGTATATCATGTAAAAAGTAATGATAACCAGTTAGAATTATACATAATTTATTTGTTTTTGTCAATTTTTTTCTTGACTTTTTGACTAAATTGTGCTAAAGTACAGAAAACCATATAATAACTTGTTAGACATATCCAGCATTTTAAAAGGAAGGAGGGGACGGAAGTTTTAAGCGAAGTTATTTGTTGTTTCAAACGACTTCCTAAAATGCGAGAATTGTTTATTGGAACATAAAGAAAATTGTTGCAGAGATCAAGGCAATCCCCATAAGGAGGTAGTATTGATGAACTCGGGAAAATTTCAAGAATACCTTAAAGAGAGATATGAAAACCAGATAGCATGGTATGATCAGAAGGCTATCTGGAACCAAAAGAGATACAAAATATTTCAATGGTCCGTTATTGTCCTTTCGGCAATAACACCAATCCTTGTCGTTATCGCTGTTGGAGGTGAATGGCAAAGATGGACGGCTGTGGTTGTATCAGCTCTGGTAGCAATTGGAACTACTGCTTTAAAAACATTCAAATACCAGGAAAACTGGATTAACTACCGAACGACCTGTGAAACTCTTAGGAAAGAAATTTATTATTATCAGGCTGGCATTCAGGGGTACGAAGATTCAGAGGACCGAGAGGCCCTTTTTATTGAAAGGGTTGAGTCGCTTATCTCAAGAGAAAATACTCTATGGATAATTTCGCAAAAGCAGGAAGAAAAGAAGGCAATGCATACTTAAGGAACTTCGCACGAGAGCCCATTTTAGACACCAAAGGATGAAGCAAAAAGACTTTTGTAAAGATGTAGAAGGTCTTTTACCACAAAGTGAGGAGAATTTCTTTAGTGCTGTGCTCACTCTGTGACTATTTATTACTCGAAGTAGAGAGTGATTAAGCACTATATGAAATACTTGGAGGGAGATTATATTTGCCTTCCATTCAGGAGGTGATAAAAGGATGGCAGGAATTGGCAACTACTTTCATGGTGAAAAAGGGAAAGTCCTTGACCTGTATTTGCTTCCGTCGGGAGATATGCTCTTCTTGGAAATGGAAATTACTGGAAACCCACACAGAAAATATGCCGCAGACTACGGAAGTGATATTGGGATTGATCCATCAATTCGAGTCGGTGATCGGGTTGTTTATATCCGAGCTGACTTCTATGGTGGGATTTGGGTTAAGGAAGGTAATGAATATTCAAGAAATCTTGAAAAAGCATTTGAGCGTGTATGCATATTTAGAAAAAAGTATATGGACAGATATATGGACCAATTTCACAATTGGGAGGGATCCAAAGAAAGTTACGAGCACCCACATACATTGATCAAAAGACTGGCAAACAAGTCCAAAATCCCATTGAGGTTTGAGGAAGAAAATGTTCCTTCAGATGTAAGTGAAATAGAGATAAGCATTTTTCTCAGTTACAGCCATAAAGATGAGGAAATAGGCCAAAGGTTTGCTAGTGATCTCAAGAAGGAGGCTAAAGCAGAGATATGGTTCGATAGATGGGAGGAAAAATCTCGCGATCCACGAACTTTACTTGATGAGTGGCTATCTAAAGCAATATCTGATTGCCAGTCTTTCGTTGCAATATTGACCAAGCATTCAATAGGATCAGATTGGGTAAAGAAAGAGATTCAATGGGCGAATGAGATGTCTATACAAAAGAAAAACTTTCACTTAGTATTTTTGGATATGGAACAAGTTGGGTGGCCATTTGGTGAGACCAAGAACGGGAAGCTAATTGATTGTTATGAACTATCCAAAGGAGAAATAGCTGAAGAATTGTATGCAGCTGTTTATGGAAGAATAGGAAGGCAACAATGGCTTAAAGAACAGCAGAAGAAATCAAGTTGGTTGTGGCGTATATTTGGTTGGCTTTTACGGTGATGAGAAAGTAAGCAGGGGACTTGAGAGCCATATTGAAATCTACGATGATAATATTTAAAAATATTCGTATGGCTCTGGCGATAAAGAGCTAATTCTCTTTTAACTTCTACTTCTCGGAAATCTCTAAATGTGTGAGTGTTATATGCTTTCAGGAAAAGAGATTTTTTTATGTAGTTCTTACTCTTGTTCTTAAGCAGTAGTTAGTTGCCTCAAGTAAGCTGAGAGAAATTATTTCTTCTTCAATTTTCCGGAGCATATTATTGTATTTAGTTTAGGGGAGAGAAAATAGGTATTTATTCACACTTTCTTCCCTCTTCATATAATATTGGACTTTATTTCTTTGGATAGTAAATTAGATACAGAGGAATGAAAGGAATAATCTCTGTAGGAGTAGGTTAAATGATTCTATTTGGTGGAAGTTTAAAGGAGATGTTGGAATACATGGGACTTTTTGGATTTGGGAAGCCAAATATTGAGAAGTTGAAAAAAAGGAAGGATGTTAAAGGTTTAATCAAAGCACTTAAGTATAAGAATGGAGAGATTCGAAGGGACGCAGCAGAAGCCTTAGGTGAGATAAGAGACAAAAGAGCAGTAGAGCCATTGATTGCTGCACTTAAGGATGAACATATGGGGGTCCGATGGCATTGCTGCTGCGCTTTAGTAGAGATAGGTGATAAGAAAGCAGTTGAGCCACTAACTACTCTATTGAAGGATGAAGATGTAAATCTCCGAGGGCATGTAGCAGACTTATTAGGGAGTATAGGTGATAAAAGGGCAGTTGAGCCACTCATTGCTGCAATGGAGGAGGATGAGTTTGTCCGATTGACAGCACCACTTGCTTTAGGGAAAATAGGTGATAAGAGGGCAGTAGCACCACTCATTGCTGCTTTAAAGAATGATGATGAGTGGGTCAGACGGAATTGCTGCCACGCCTTAGGGGAAATAGGTGACAAGAGAGCAGTTGAGTCACTTATTACTGCTTTGGAGGATGAGGATAGTGGTGTTCGAAAGGCTTGCTGCGATGCTTTAGGAAAGATAGGTGATAAAAGGGCAGTTGAGCCACTTATGGCTGCTTTAAAGGATGATGATAAGTGGGTCCGAGGGAGAGTAGCAATAGCTTTAGGTAATATAGGAGACTCTCGAGCAGTAAAACCACTAATTACTACATTGAAAGATCCCTTAATTGCTACATTGAAGGATGAAGACTGCGAGGTCCGAGCCGATGCAAGATTAGCTTTAGTAAAAATAGGTAAGCCAGCTGTTCAGTCACTCATTGCTGCTTTAAAGGATGATGATAAGTGGGTCAGATGGGCTTGCTGCGATGCTTTAGGAAAGATAGGGGACAAGAGAGCAGTAGGACCACTAATTGCTGCATTGGGGGATGATGATAGAATGACCCAATGCTATGCAGTGGAAGCCTTAGGAGAGATAGGTGACAAGAGAGCAGTTCAGTCACTCATTGCTGCTTTAAAGGATGATGATAAGTGGGTCCGAGAGAAAGCAGCAAAAGTCTTAGGGAAAAGAAAGATAGGTGATAAGCAAGCAGTAGGATCACTTATTGATGCATTGAAAGATGAGGATTGGGGAGTTCGAAAGTTAGCAGCAGGAGCCTTAGGAAAGATAGGTAACTTACAGGCTATTGAGGCCTTAACTAAAGTTTCACAAAATGATAGTAGTGAGGATGTAAGAGAAGCAGCAGAGAAGGCTTTACAAAATATCCAACAATAGGAGAACTTAGGGTCACCTATGAAAAGGTTTGTCAAGAAAAAAAGAGACCGTTTAGAATTTGAGGTAAGTGGAGGGGAGTAGTGGAGGGGAGTAGGGTCGGGAGGGGAGTAGGGTCGGGGAGGGGAGTAGGGTCGCATCTTGAATTGGGAGGGGAGTAGGGTCGCATCTTGAGAGGCTGTTGACAAGAAAAAGTATAGTCCCTTTGATGAGGAAGAAGTTTTAATGTATGTATAACTCTATTAAAATAAAGCACTTGAGAGGTTACACTTAAATTTACATGGATT
>JBFLXS010000298.1 GCA_040755795.1 bacterium
ACACGACACCAGGATTAATGTCTGAAGGGTGGAGCAAGAAAAAGTTTGAGCCATTTCTCCAATTCTCCCTTTTCCCCATTTCTCCTTGTTTACACTTCTAATGTATAGCCCTGAACGGTTACAAAAATTTACAGATGAGAATGGGTCAGTCATTTGGGAATAAGTGCGGATTTCCCATTTTCCCTTTATTACACCCTGAACACTTACAGTAAATCTTATCCTCCTAAATATGCAGATTTGACTTCTTCATTTTTTATAAGATTAGAACAATTATCACAAAGCACAACCTTACCCGTCTCTAAAACATATCCCTTTTTTGCTATCTGTAAGGCAAGGTTTGCGTTTTGTTCAACTAATAATATACTGACACCCTCTTTATTTATTTGTTGTATTGTCTCAAATATCTTTTCTACCATTTTTGGTGCCAGTCCAAGTGACGGTTCATCAAGGAGTAATACCTTTGGTTTTGACATTAGTGCACGGGCAATAGCTAACATCTGTTGTTCTCCACCTGATAATGTTCCCCCTTTTTGTTTCATTCTTTCTTTTAATATGGGGAAGAGATGGAAGATTTCCTCTAATTCATCCTTTATCAATTTTCTTGTAAATGCACCTAATCTTAAATTTTCAAGGACAGAAAGAGTATGAAAAATTCTTCTTCCCTCAGGGCAATGTGAAATTCCTAACTTTACTATTCTATCAGGTGAGTATCTTTCAATACCTTCTTTTTGAAGAAAGATTCTTCCTGTTTTTGGGTGTAGGATACCGGATATAGTTTTTAAAAGGGTAGTTTTTCCAGCACCATTTGCCCCAATTATGGTTACAATCTCACCCTCTTCAAGATACAAACTTACCTTTTTTAATACCTCAATCCTACCGTAAAAGGTAGAAACATCTTGCAATTCAAGTATCATTTTGTCTCCATAGAAAATAGTAGACAGTAGTCAGTAGACAGTAGACAGTAGATAGTAGTCAGTAGTCAGAATTACATTTGCCTACTATTTTCTGTATAGTATTTACTCTCTCCTCTCTCCTCTCTACTCTCTACTTCCTTCCCAGATATGCCTCAATTACCTTCTCATTCATTCTTATCTCTTCTGGTTTCCCTTCGGCAATTTTTTCTCCATAGTCCAGAACAATTATTCTATCCGAGATATTCATAACCACCTTCATATCATGTTCTATCAATATAATTGTCACTCCATCTTCTCTAATCTTCTTTATCAATTCTATCATATCTTCTGTTTCTTTAGGATTCATGCCTGCAGTTGGCTCATCAAGGAGTAATAATGATGGTTTTGTTGCCAGGGCTCTGGCAATTTCTAACCTTTTCTGTTCACCATAAGGTAAATTTCTGGTTAGTTCATTTTCTTTATTTTCCAGGCGAATAAACTCAGCTATAGAATAGGCATATCGGATATCCTTTTCTTCTTCCTGTCTAAATCTTTTTGTTTTGAATATAACATCTAATATTCCATAATTAGTCTGATGAAAGAATCCTGATAAGATATTTTCTATAACCGTCATTTGTGGGAAAAGACGCAGATTTTGGAATGTTCGAGCAATCCCAAATCTTGTAATCTGATATGGTTTTAAACCGATAATATTTGAATCTTTAAACTTAATTATTCCTTGAGTAGGTAGATAAATCCCTGAAAGGATATTAAAAAAGGTAGTTTTGCCAGCACCATTTGGCCCAATCAAGGCTAATATCTCCCTTTTGGATAATTGAAAAGAGATTTCAGATAGAGCCTGAATCCCTTCGAAATTTTTTGATATATTTTCTACTTCCAAAAACATAATTCCTCCATACTACAGACCACAGACTACAGATTTGGTCACAGTAACTTTTGTCTGTTGTCTGATTGTCTGTTGTCTATTTTTCACTTACTAATTCCAATGTCCTTCTTTTTTCAGGAATAATTCCTTGTGGTCTAAATATGACTAATATGACCATCAAAAGTCCAAAGATTAACATTCGGTAAAGCACAAATTCTCCACCTAATGTTACCCTCAGGAATTCAGGTGTCCCTACCAATAAAACCACACCAAAGATTATTCCCAGAAGATTTCCCATCCCACCTAATACGACCATACAAACCAAAAATACTGATTCCCAGAAGGTAAAAGACTCAGGGCTTACAAATCCAATCCAATGAACATAGATTACTCCCGCAATAGCCGCAAATATTGAACTTGTAACAAAGGAAAATAATTTTATATCAGATGTATTTATTCCACTTACTTCTGCGGCAGTTTCATCTTCTCTTATTGCCACAAATGCCCTGCCTATTTTTGAGCGTTCTACTCTTCTTATGGCAAAAATAGAGCCTACGGTAAAAAACAGGATTAAATAAAAATAATGTAGTTCTTGCGTAAAAGTAAAGGTAAATAATTTTATTGGTTGTATCCTTTCTCCTACCCCTGGTAGTCCTTTAGGTCCATTAGTCAGGTAATCCCAATTATTTAAAACAAGTCGGGTAATTTCACCAAATCCTAATGTAACAATCGCTAAATAATCACCTCTTAACCGCATAAGTGGTTTTCCTAAAAGAAAACGGAAGAAGCCTGTAATTAAAATTGAGATTGGAAGGATAATCCAGAAAGAAAGTCCTTTGATTGAAAGTAAAGCCGCAGAATAAGCACCTATGGCATAAAATGCTATAAACCCTAAATCCAATAGCCCTGTATTGCCAATGACCATATTCAGCCCTAATACTAAAAGAACATAAATTCCCATCAGTGACAGAATATGCAGGGAATAAAATTCCTGTTCTATGTGAAGGAAATAGGCAATTATGATAATAATCAAGATAAGGGCAATTTCTAACATCTTTCTTTTATTTAGCATTTTTCCTGCACCCTTTCTCCGAGTATCCCGGTAGGTTTTATAATTAAGACTAAAATCAATATAATAAAGGCAAACACATCTTTATAAGCAGAAGAGATATATGCACAGCCAAGGCTTTCGAGGACGCCAAGTAAATATCCACCAATCATCGCCCCTGGAATATTTCCAATTCCACCTAATACTGCGGCAGTAAATGCCTTAATCCCATAAATAAATCCCATATTGTATTTTATACTGCCATAATACATACCAACTAATATTCCAGCAATGCCTCCTAATCCAGCTCCTATAAAAAATACAAGAGAGATAACTGAATTTGTATTTATACCCATCAACGCCGCTGTCTCTACATCAGATGAAGTAGCTCTAATAGCAGTGCCTAATTTTGTTTGCTTAATAAAATAGTTTAACACTACCATTAACAGAATAGAGATAGTGATGATAAAAATTTGAAGGGAATTTACAGATAGCACTCCAAATTGAAAATTTTTAACGGGAAAGATTTCTGGGAATGGTTTTGCCTGTGGACTTACTACTAACATAAATAAATTCTGTAAAAATATAGATACTCCAATGGCGGAAATAAGTGGTGTCAATCTGCTTGCCTTACGAAGCGGTCGATAAGCAAACCGCTCTATTATTATACCTAAGATACCTGTTAAAGACATTGATATTAGAAAGGCAAGTAGAAGTTGTAAAAATAGGTTATTCTGTAAGAATGGAATACTGGAGAAGGAAATGAGTAAGAAAAATCCAAAGAATGCACCTGCCATAAAAATCTCTGAGTGGGCGAAATTTATCATTAAAAGCACCCCATAAACCATTGTATAACCTAAGGCAATGAGTGCGTAAATTCCACCCAGCGTTATACCATTTATTAACTGTTGGAAAATCATTCATTTATTACTCACTTTTCATACCTTTAGATGACATCATTATTCTGAAATCTGCCACTTCCCATCTTTAACACTATAGCAAGTAATCTCTTTATTTAAGGTATCACCTTTTTCATCAAATCTTGTCTCTCCAATTATGCCATCGTATTTTATATTCTTAATGTAATCAATTATTTTACCTTTATCCTGTCCTATATTTTTAACCGCCTCAATGATAATATTTGTGGTATCATAAGTATAAGGGTCATAAGGTTGCATATCCATATCAGGGAATTTAGTTTTATATTTCTCAATGAAATCTTTTGCCTTAGGAAGTTTATCAGGTGGTGACCCAATCATCGTTGCCATATCTCCTTCAGACGATTTTCCAGCAATTTTTATATATTCACCCGTATAGATTCCATCTCCACCGACTAAAGGAACATTTAAACCCAACTCTTTTGCCTGTTTTGAGATAAGTCCTCCTTCCTGATACATTCCACCAAAATAAATTATCTGTGGATTTAATCCCTTTATCTTTATAAGTAATGCCTTAAAATCTCTATCACCAAGGCTTATTCCTTCAAAGCATAACACCTTTCCTCTAAGATTCTGGAATGTTTTTTGGAATTCTTCAGCCAGTCCTTGACCATAAGGTGTTTTATCATGAATTATGGCTACTCCTTTTATTTCTTTTTTATAAACAAAATCAGCCGCAAAACTTCCCTGAACATCATCAGTTGTGCAGGTACGAAAGACATTTGTAAATCCCTGCTGGGTAAGTTTTGGATTAGTAGAGGCAGGAGAAACCATAACTAAATTATGTCTGTTATAGACTGCAGAAGCAGGTATTGAACATCCAGAGTTTAGATGTCCTACTACACCACAGACATCTTTATCAGAGACAATTTGATTGGCGGCATTTACTGCTTCTTTTGGGTCAGCACGGTCATCCAGTGCCAGCAACTCAAATTTAATCTCTTTTAAAGTTTGATTTGCCTCTTCAATGGCTAATGTTGCTCCGTTTTTCATCCCCTGTCCCATAGCGGCAATGTCCCCGGTTAAAGGACAAACTAATGCAACTTTAACTACCTTTCCTTCTTTAACATCCTTTTTCACTCCACAACTAACAAAAGAAACACATACAAGACTAATTAACACAAAACATAAAATTTTCCTCATTTTTTTCAAACCTCCTTTATATCAAAGAAGAATATCATAATTTTTTCTAATTGTCAATAGAAATTTTCGACCTGTACAGGGCAAACGCATCTAAATTCCACAATCAACTGTAGTTTATGATTTTACCAGCAGTTATAAAGCATTTAGAGCCTCCAGCCTTAAAAATGTGTTCACTCTTCTGATTTAATCAGCTTTTACGGTT